>CAZGVQ010000621.1:0-2342 GCA_964529355.1 uncultured Acidimicrobiales bacterium | reverse complement strand
ATGGCGTGGGCTCCATGGATTTCTCAGGCGGATCAAGGCTGGGCATGTACACATGTGTCTCCGGATTTCGGGGCCAAACCGCCCACGTCAGCACCGGATCATCGCGAGTCACCATCGAGTGCGATTCGTGGGAGCGATGCACGATGACGTCGCCCGGGCCCTTTGTGGACCACGTGGTGCCAACCTGCCAGTCAAGCGTGCCGCTGATGACCCCATACATCTCGGGGGGCTCGTGATGATGAGCCGGATACACCACGTGTGGCGCCTGCAGCGTAAGCCCAAGCAGCGCGTCGGGCAGTAGAAACGCCGGCTCGTACCCACGAAATGAAGGAGCGCCCAACAACAGGAAGCTATACCGAGGTTGAAATTCGGGAGCCGGCTCAAGATGCTCGTAGCTCTTCAGCCAGGGCAGCTCGGGCGATGCAGCCGCGAGCAGCAGCGCAAGCTCGCGCCATGGTTCGGGCGCGGCATCCACCGACGGCGCCAACAACTCGTCGACCACCGGCTGGGTCAACGGAGTCAACGAGTGGTTTGGTGTCGCCGAAGTCAACCTCTGGCCAAGGGTTTCAAAGGCCGACGTTCCATGGGAAGCCAACGCATCGTCGACAACGGCGACAAACGCTCGCCACAACCGATCGACCGCTTCGGACATGGCCGAATGGTATTCGCGCACTGTCGGGCGTGCGACGGGTTGCCATAACGCGGGAATTGCCGCGGACAAGACCGGGTTAAGACCTTGATGAAGGCCGCCCGTTATGCACTAACACCACCACTCGGATCCCTCGCGGCGGGCATCCTCTGGGTGGTTCTCGCCTGGCGCTCGCCAACGCTCACCCATCACTTTGCCCCGCTGGTCGTTGGACTGGCCTGGGGATTTCTCCAACGCTTCGCCGACGACGACGAGGTCGAGGCGGAGACCCGGAATGTCCGAGCAAGCAGCGTGCAGGCATTTGTTGGCGGTCTCACCTTTGCCGTTGCAGCAACGCTCTTTCTTGTGGTGACCGACAAGTTGCAAGGCCCTGGCCTGTACGGGTCGTTTCCGATTCCCGCCGAGCTGGTGCTTCATGGACTCCTGGGTGCCTTCATCGGCGCCCGGCCGTGGTCACTTGCGCTCGAGCCGTCCTAGGCACTGACCCGGCTCGAAAAAGCACCGTGGGCCCCGGCGACACCGAGGCCCACAGCAAGTTTCTGATTTCGACGCGCTGAAGCGAACTAGACCTCGCGGCCCAGGAATGCGGCCAGCTGGTCGGCCGAGCACGAACCGTCGGCGCACTGCTGCTCGGCACCGAATGGCGCCTGGCCGTCCTCGCCACGGAAGCCTTCCTGGATGAAGCCTTGGCTCTGCTGCAGGATGGCCGAGGCGAGTTGCGGGGCGAGGTCGGTGCTCTGACCCGTTGCCTTCGCAAGGTCCCAGGAGTGCTGGAAGGTGTCGGTCATGGCCATACCCATCAGTGCTGCGCCGGGCATGGTGCCAAAGGGAAGCTCGCACATCTTCTCCATCGCGCCTTCGCTGTTGAAGGCCTCCATGGTCTGGGCCGCAGCCTGATCGAACGCAGCCATGTAGTCACCTGCGGCGTAGTCGACTTCCTCGGTGCTTGGGGCTTGGCCCAACAAACCAGCGGTGAAGAAGCTCTGTGCTCCAACGATGTGGTTGATGAGTCCAGCCACATCCCAGGATGCGCACGGCGTGGATGCCTGCATTTGGTCGGCAGACACAGCGGCGAGGGTTTCGCGGCAGACGTCAAGGGTTTGCTGAAGTGGTTGGGTGCTCATGGTTCTTCTTTCCTTCGGTGGGGGGCCACATGGCCATCGATCAACGTAGCAGGCGCAACAATCCTGGGGCCGGTCACCCGGTAACGGTCGTTGCGTCGGCGCTGGGCAGCGACGCCCACGTTCAGCGGACTTCGTGTACTTTCGAAATTCATGGTCAGTCGGCCTGCTATTCACGGCGGACGCCTGTCGTCACTGATTGTTGCCAGTCTCATTGCGGCGGCGTGTTCGAGCGCATCGCCAACGAGCGCGCCCGCCGAAAGCACCATCCCGACGACATCCTTCGTTGTCCCGGGCGACGTCTCGGCCGAGCGAGTGGTGTTCGAGAAGACGTGGACTGGAGGGGTCGACCCTGACGAAGTGAGCGCGGCAATGAAAGACCACGATGCCGAAGGGCCCATACCGCTCAGCCTCGGACCCAAAGACCAGATGACGCTGACCATTCTCGAACAACCAGGCGCCGAGCATCCGGTCGTGCGGGTGGAACGTACTTCGCCGCTAGATGGAACCTTCGCTTTGCGTTCCGCCACTGTCGATCGGCAGCGACGATGCGGTGCGCAGAGGCGCGGACC
>CAZGVQ010000620.1:0-2343 GCA_964529355.1 uncultured Acidimicrobiales bacterium | reverse complement strand
GCCTCGGGTCCCAGCTATGTGCGGTGGCGCGACGAGCTCGCAGCCCAGGGCATGGTGGTGGTGGGGGTTGAGTTCCGCAACGGTGGCGGCGAACTGGGCGATCATCCGTTTCCGGCTGGCCTCAACGACTGCGCGAGCAGCGTCGAGTGGGTGAACGACAATCGCGACGAACTCGGTATTTCCAAGATCGTGCTTTCGGGAGAATCGGGTGGCGGCAATCTGGCGCTGGCTACAAGCCTGAAAGCGAAACAAGAGGGCTGGCTCGACATCATCGATGGGGTGTACGCCCAGTGCCCCTACATCTCCAACGGGTACGCCCAGAAACTTCCCGAGCTGCCGTCGTTGTATGAGAACGACGGCTACTTTCTCGACGTCACAATGATGGGTGCGTTGGCCAAGGTCTATGACCCCGAGGGCCAGAACGCAACCAATCCGCTGGCCTGGCCCTACCATGCCGACTCCCTCGATCTCGAAGGCCTGCCACCGCACGTGATTTCGGTGAACGAGCTCGATCCGCTGCGCGACGAAGGCTTGGCCTACTACCGCAAGCTGGCAGCCGCAGGGGTCACCGTTTCGAGTCGCACGGTGAACGGCACCTGCCACGCCGGCGATTGCTTGCTGGCCACGGCACTGCCCGAGGTGTACATGGCAACCGTGCAGGACATCAGAAGGTTTGCCGGAACGCTGTAGCGCCTCAGGGGGTCGGCCAGTCCTCGACCCGCATGGTGGCTCGTGACTCGAGCGACACTGAGGGCATCACTGCGCCGATGATGGGGAGATCGGTGGGGTCGACGTAGGTGACGACCGCCGTGACGCGCTCGCCATCGTTGATCATCTGCACCGACAGAGGGCTGAGTCCACTGGTGGCTGCGGCGGCGTTGGGATCCTCGCCCACCGAGGCAGCACGCGCTGCCTCGCGGGCGGCGTGCACCGTGAGCACCTTTGACCGAACAACCAGCCCCACCTGAAGCAGACCCACGGCCAGAATCGCCAGGATCGGGAGCAGAAACGCAACCTCAACCGTGGCTTGCCCGCGGTCGGTGCAGCCTCTGCGCCTGCCCCGCAGCGGGGCGGTGACCAACGATCGGGCACCGCCCCTCCACGGACGCATCAGGTGACCTTGGCGATAAGCGAGTCGATGACCTTGTTGAGCAACGATCCGATCTTGGTGGTCTTGGTTGCCCAGGCCAGAACGAGCAACGCGACGGCTGCCGCGCCGAGCAGCAACAGCACGTACTCGGCAGTGGCTTGACCGCGGTCGTCCGTGCGGTCGAATCGCTCGACCCGGTCGTCGACCCATTGGTGCACGGCCAACGAGGCCGCAATGTACAAACGCAACATGATGTGTTTCTCCTGAAAGTGTTCTTTCGAACGGAATGAGGGGGAAGTGGCGAGAGTGCCTAACCAGCGAGCTGGCCGACCGAAGTCACGAGCAGCGGAACAACGGTGAGCAAGGCAAAGGCGGGCAACGTGCAGCTGACCAGCGGGAATAGCAGCAGAACGGGTAGACGACGGGCTGCTTCGAGTTGCCGCTGATGTTGTTGGGCCTGCAATTCGGCAGCGGTGCGCTCGAGCGCCGGAGCAAGTTCGGCGCCGGTGGTGAAGCACCTACGGATCACCCGGCTGATCGGTTCGCCGGCTTCTCCGAGCCGAGCCGGGAGTTCTTCGATGGCGTCGTTGAGCAGCACACCCATCGCCAGTCGGCGCGAGACATCTCGAAATGCATGCCCGCCGCGTCCCGGTATCCGTCGGCCGGCCACGTCGATGGCCTCTTGCACATTGGCTCCGCTCCGCACCGCCAGTGCCATGACCATCGCGCCCTCGGGTGCGCCAGACCAACCAATGTGCTCATCGTCGAGCCGACGACGACGTTGTTGCGCGATGTATCGGCCCCAGATCGCCAAGAGGCCAAGCACCGGCACCGCAGGGTGCACCACCACCAGCGGCAGGATCGCGACAGTCGATCCCCAATGCTTGTCGAGGACCTCATCGGAGCCGCCGAGGCCAAGGTGGCTGCGCAACGATGCCCCGATCCGGGCCAGGACGGACACTTTCGGCTCAACCTTGGCCACGACTCGTACCGGCGAAGCGGGCACGGTTGCCAAGACCAGATAGACGCTGAGTGCAACGATGAGCACCGGCAGGTGTGAAGCGAGCTCGATCATGGAACCACCCGCTTTATGATTCGCTGCATCCACCAGACGCCCACGACATCGAGGGTGACCCCAGCGACCATCGCCAACGCGGTAAGCGGCGACCCGAACAGTTGCGCAACCGAAGTACCGGCCGCAGTGGCCACACCCAGGAACGCAAGCGGTGCAAGCCCAATGACAACCACTGACG
>CAZGVQ010000619.1:0-2345 GCA_964529355.1 uncultured Acidimicrobiales bacterium | reverse complement strand
GGGGGGTTCCTCGGTAGGCTCGGCGAATGGGTGACGCACAGGTAGGTATCGCCATTTTCTTCGTGTCAGACACATATTCGTTTTTCTAGGGCGTTCAGGACCTTGGCGTCGTGGCCTGGGATCAATCTTGCGCCTGCTGCTCCCAGGGCCTGCAGGTTCTCAATACTCTTCTGTTGTTGACCTTCGTCGAAGCTGATCGGTGGTAACTCGCCGCCGCTGAGGGTTCGCTCAAAGTAGGCGCAGTCAGCGCAGAGCACCACGGTCTCCGACGCAAGCTTTACCTGAAGCGATTGGTGGCCAGGAGTGTGGCCCGGTGTCGGCAGGCACATCACCGAACCGTCGCCGAACACGTCGTGCTCGCCCGACAACTGCACGACATCGTGGCCGAGGTCGAAGTCTTCCCGGCGAAACGTCACTGCGGCCGAGAGCTCCTCATCGAACCCGGCTTTCCAGTCGTCCTCCTGTACGAGCACGCGGGCGTTGGGTATCTGCGCCAACCCTCCGGTGTGGTCGAAGTGGAGGTGGGAGAGCACCACCACATCGATGTCGGCAACATCAACCTGGCGCTCGTTGAGCTGCGCCTCGATCATCACATCTGGACCAATACCAAGCTCAAAGAACAGCGAATAGAATTCGAGAGCGGGCCCATCGGAAAGCAGGTCGGTTGGCATGCCCGTGTCGAACAACACCAAACCTTTCGGGTGGCGGATCAGCCACGCGGGAACCGGAAGTAGGGCGACTTCTTCCGAAGCTCCCTTTTCGAAGAAGGAGGTCGCAGCTGAGAGTGAGCCGCACGAGAGAAGTTCGAGAGAGATACCCATAGCCCAACAGTACGCCCCCCATGCCGGGTTCCCGAAGGAGAAACGCTGGGGGGTTCCTCGGTAGGCTCGGCGAATGGGTGACGCACAGGTAGGTATCGCCATGGGAAGCCAGTCTGACTGGCCCACCATGAAAGAGGCCGCAACAATCCTCGACGAGCTGGGCGTTGCCCACGAAGTACGGATCGTGTCGGCGCACCGCACACCTGACCGGCTGTGGGAGTACGGCACCACCGCCGTCGAACGAGGTCTGAAGGTGATCATTGCGGGCGCTGGCGGCGCTGCGCATCTGCCGGGCATGCTGGCCTCCAAGACCCGCATTCCGGTCATCGGCGTGCCGGTGCAAACCAAGGCGCTGTCGGGCGTCGACAGCCTGTATTCCATCGTGCAGATGCCTCGCGGTTTCCCGGTGGCCACCATGGCCATCGGCGCAGCCGGCGCGACCAATGCCGGACTCCTCGCGGCCGGGATCCTCGCAAACGGCGACACCGAGTTGGCCACCCGGCTTGAGGCTTGGCGTTCGGCGCTCTCGGCATCGATCCCCGACGCCCCCACCGATGACTAGCGCTGCGGAAACCGGTGCGCTTCCTCTCGGCGGGACCATCGGCATACTCGGCGGCGGACAGTTGGGGCGTATGTTGTCGGTGGCCGCGTCACGGTTGGGACTGCAGTGCCACATCTTCGAGCCCGGAGCCGAGCCACCGGCGGGGCATGTGGCGCATCGGGTGACCACCGCCCCTTACGACGACAAAGACGCACTGGCCACCTTTGCCCGCTCGGTCGACGTCATCACCTACGAGTTCGAGAACGTTCCGGCCGATGCACTCGATGCGCTTGAGTCGCTCGCACCAATCCGGCCCGGTCGCAATGCGCTGGCCACCAGCCAGGACCGCCTGGTCGAGAAACGATTCCTCGCCGACCTGAGCCTCGGCGTTGCGCCCTTCGCTCCTGTCGACGACGCCAACTCGCTTCGCGATGCCATCAAAACCATCGGGACGCCAGCGATCCTCAAGACACGCCGGTTTGGCTACGACGGCAAAGGCCAGGTGCGGCTTTCGGACACCACCGACGTCGATGCTGCGCTCACCGAAATCGCCAACGCGCCTGCCATCCTCGAAGGATTCGTGCCCTTCGATCTGGAGATATCGGTCATCGCAGCCCGTTCATCCTCGGGCGACATCGCCTGCTTCGACCCTGGCCGCAACGAACATGCCGAGGGAATCCTGCGCACCACCACCGTGCCCGCACCGGTGGACGAGTCGGTTCGAACCGATGCGGTAGCCATCGCGTCCCGGATTCTCGAAGCGCTCGACTACGTCGGAGTACTCGGGGTGGAGCTGTTTGTATCCGGCAGCGGACTTCTGGTCAACGAGATAGCGCCCCGCGTGCACAATTCGGGTCACTGGACCCAGAACGGCTGCACCATCGATCAGTTTGAGCAACACATTCGCGCCGTCGCGGGTTGGCCGTTGGGCGACCCGTCCCGCCACAGCGACGTGGTGATGGAGAACCTCATCGGTGCCGACA
>CAZGVQ010000618.1:0-2360 GCA_964529355.1 uncultured Acidimicrobiales bacterium | reverse complement strand
GTCCTCAACCTGACGTCGCAGACGGCGATCATGCTGGAAGGCCCGCCGTTCGTTGTAAGTCCTCAGGTGCTCGGCGCCTCGGCCTACGGCGGGTCGAAGGCATGGCTGGAGCGGGCCACCGTCGGTGCAGCCGCCGAGCTGTTCGGAACTGGCGTGTCGCTGAATTGTTTGTCGCCCGACACGTCGGTCATCACCGAAGGTGCAAGTGCGCTTGTCGACCTCTCGGTGTTTCCAAATGAACCAATGGAGACGATGGCCGAGTCAGCGTGGGCGCTGCTCACCGGCGATCCGGCTGAGTTCACCGGCCGAATCGAATACAACCTGTCGCTGCTGTATCGACTGCAGCGGCCGGTAAAGACCCTCGACGGCGACGGGCTTCTTGACGGTTGGCAGCCCGAAGACTTGGATGTTGATCTGCTGATCGAGCCACAGAAAGGCACGTAATGGCCTTGCGAGCGGTCGTTGTTGGAACATCCTTTGGGGGTCGGGTGCACGTGCCCGCTTTGCGTGCCGCCGGCTTCGAAGTTGTCGGCCTGGTCGGCAGCGACGAACAGCGAACCGCTGATCGGGCCAGCGCGTTCGGTATCGCCGAGCATGGGACGTCGATAACCGATGTGGTCGAGCGGGCCTCGGCCGATGTCATCACCGTGTCGACGCCGCCGGAAGCCCACCACCCGTCGGTGATGGAAGCGGTTGGAACCGGACGTCACGTGCTGGCCGAGAAACCCTTTGCCTTGTCTGTCGCCGAGGCCGAGGAAATGGTCGCCGCCGCCGAATCGTCCGGAGTCACCGCAATGGTGGCGTTTGAGTTTCGTTGGCAGCCAGCCGAGGCACTGATCGCCCGTTCGCTTCGTCGGGGCGACATCGGTGTGCCACAAGCTGCCACCATCCTGAGCCACAGCGGCCTTGTTGCGTCAGGCCTACCTTCGGCGTTCAACGACACCTGGTGGGCCGATGCTGCTGCCGGCGGCGGCATCCTCAATGCCGCAGGAGTTCACGTTCTCGATCGCCTCCACACATGGCTCGGACCAATCGCCTCGGTCAGCGGAGACACCCGACAGGTGGCGGCGCTCGAAGGCGACGCCGAAGACACCTACTCGGCGCTGATGCGTACCGCCGACGGGGTGTCGGTCTCGATGCAACACTGCTCTGGCGCTCAAGGCGACCGGCAGAGTGTGAACAAGGTCATCGGCACCGAGGGCACGATCTGGCTCGACAGCGACGGTGCGCACCTCTCAAACGGCACCGAAACCGTCGACCTTGAGGTCACACCCGATCTGATGCCGCCACCGCTGCCCGACTACCCGAGCGACGATCCGCGCCACGCGTTCACCGCCTTCGAACTCCCGCTTTTCATACGACTGGCCGAGCGTTTCCGCGACGAGATCACCGGCGCGGAGATCGGCCCCAACATGCCCCCGACGCCGACCTTCGCCGACGGACTCGCAACCCAGCGGGTCATCGACGGCATTCGAGCGTCGTCGCTTGCCGGTGGCGCTTTGCAAGAGCTGAACCAAGTAGCACAGTGACGGGCGACCGGCCGCCGCTGGTCCTCTGCAGCGGGTCGTTGGGTTCAAGACCCCTCGACGAGAAGTTCCGCGCCGCCGCAGCCGCCGGGTTCGGCTGGGTGTCGGTGTATGGCGGCGAATACGACGAAGCCAAGGCCTCGGGCCTCGACGTCGAAAGACTTCGCAACGACCTCGGCCTCCGGGTGGCCGAGGTTGATGGCGTGGCGCTGTCGTTGGGCGACTCGGGGTCGTTCGAAAAGGCGATAGCGATCGCCCGCTCCCTCGAGGCCCGGTCGATCACCATCGTCGAGACCGGCGCGTTCGACCGATCAGATGAGTCCCAGATGGCGGACGCAGTTACCGCGTTCGGTGCGAGATGTGACCGAGCGGCGGAATTCGGCATCCTCGTTCACCTCGAGCCTTTTTCGTGGTCGAACCTCGGTAGCACCGCCGACGCTGTGGAGATCACCACACGCGCGGCTCGCCCAAACGGCGGTGTGCTGCTGGATTTGTGGCACCACATCCGCGGCCCAGATGGGGGAGAGCTCGACGCGGCTGCTGTTGCACCGACGCTCCTGGGCATCCAGCTCGCCGACGTACTGACCAAGTCGTCGGGCAGCGTGCGTAACGAATGCATGACCCAACGACAGCTCCCGGGGCAAGGGCATGGCCAACTCGCACGCCGACTGGCCGAGCTGGCCGCACACACGTCGTTGCCTCCTATCGGAATCGAGGTATTCGGCGAGGTCCTCGACGCGTTGCCCGCTGCCGACGCAGCACGGTCAGCCCGCGATGCGGCTCTCGCCACGTTGACCGAGGCCGGCATCTAGCGGAGCACGGCTTCCGACCGGC
>CAZGVQ010000617.1:0-2362 GCA_964529355.1 uncultured Acidimicrobiales bacterium | reverse complement strand
GGAACGCCAAGAAACAGCGCAAACCGGTAGGCCGGAGAGCCCCAGCTCGGAGGCCAAGACCCGCGGGCTGCGTGCCCAGGGAACGCCAAGAAACAGCGCAAACCGGTAGGCCGGAGAGCGCCAGCTCGGAGGCCGAGACCCGCGGGCTGCGTGCCCGGGGAACGCTAAGAAGAAGGCATCCCGTGCACGATGCTGACTGAGTGGGTTGTGGTGCCCTGGTGACGGATTTTGGCGAGCTCTTGGTACTCGTCGGAGTCCCACCAGGTCATCAGGGCCTCTTCTGAGGGGAACTGGATGATCACGGTTCGACCCTCGGCCCGCTCGCCTTCGAGCACCGTGACGTTGTCGTCGTAGGTGATGAAGGTGGCACCCGATGGTTTGAGAATCGGGAAGAACCCTTTCTCGTACTGGTGGTAGGTGTCGGCGTCGTCGACGGTGAAGTGGGCGATGAAATGGACGGGCTTGGTTTCAGACATGAGACCTTCTGAGGGGTTGGATCGGGCGAGCGGCATTCGTTCCTGCGTGAGCAGGTTGACGTAGATGGCACCGGCAAATCAAACTCCCGCCATGAGCATCGAACCATTGAGCAAGCAGCACGTCACGGTCAACGGAAAGAAGATGGCCTATCACGACGTCGGCACCGGACCGACTGTGGTTTTTCTGCACGGCAACCCGACCTCGTCGTACCTCTGGCGCGATGTGGTGCCCCACGTTTCCGGTATGGCCCGCTGCGTTGTTCCGGATCTGATCGGCCAGGGTGATTCCGACAAGCTCGACGACCAGGGACCCGACAGCTACACCTTCGTGCAGCATCGGGAGTACCTCGATGGCCTGCTCGATCAACTCGATCTCGGCGATGACGTCACCTTCGTCATCCATGACTGGGGTTCGGCACTTGGGTTCGACTGGGCCAACCGCAACCGCGACCGGGTTGCCGGCATCTGTTACATGGAGGCAATCGTCCGGCCGGTCGAGTGGGACGAGTGGCCCGAGTCCGCTCGAGGGATCTTTGAGGCCATGCGTTCCGAGGCAGGCGAAGACATCGTCATCGAAAAGAACGTCTTCGTCGAGAACATTCTGCCGGCCTCGATCATTCGTGACCTCAGCGATGAGGAGATGAACGAATACCGTCGTCCATTCATCGAACCCGCCGATCGTCGCCCCACCCTCACCTGGCCTCGCCAGATTCCCCTGGGTGGCGAGCCGGCCGACGTGGTCGAAATCGTCCAGGCGTATGCCGACTGGCTACCGGAGTCAGACGTGCCAAAGCTGTTCATCAACGCCGACCCGGGCACGATCCTCACCGGCCCGCAGCGCGATTTCTGTCGCACCTGGCCCAACCAGACCGAAGTGACCGTGGCCGGGGTCCACTTCATCCAGGAAGACAGCCCCGACGAGATTGGTGCAGCGATCGCCGATTGGCTGCCCACCAAGAGCGCCTGAGCCGTGGAAACCAACGAGATTGCACGCAGCATGCGGGGTTCGGTGGGCATGCTGGCCATGAGCTGGCTGATGGCACCGTCGACCTCGCAGACCGCCGCCGAGCGCGGCATGCCCGATGGCCACGCCGCCTATGCCATCGGGCGACTCGGCGTTCTGGGCGATTGCCCGGTCGACAACGTGGTGGCAGCTGCCTACTTCTGGGAGCCCGACACCATCCGCAACGCCACCTTCGCCGGCCGGGCGGCCATGGCGCCCCACGATGGTGCGGCGATCTACCGCGATATCTGTGAGGCCTGGGGCGAGGAGATGCTCGCCGGTTTCGAGGGAACCGAACGCCTGGGTGAACTTTGCGAGACCGTCGTCGAGTCAGCGAGCCCGCTCGGCGCCCCCCTGTTTGTCGGCTGGCGCGACCAGCCCCTGGCCGATACCGGTCCGGGCCGAACGTTTCAGCTGTGCCAGACCATGCGGGAACTGCGGTTTAGCCGCCACACCGTTGCGGTGCAGGCTGCAGGCATGAGCCCGCTCGAAGCAATTCTGTCGGGCCCTGCAGGCGAGTGGAACGCCGAGTTCTTCGGCTGGCCCAAGCCGTACCCCGAGGTGGGCGCACTCGGCGACATGCGAAACCTCATCGAAGCGGCCACCGACAAGCTCCACGGCCAGGACTTCGAAGTGCTCAGCCCAGAGGAGCGTGCCGAACTCCGAGTCCTCGCCAAAGCAGCCCGAGCCCACGCCAGCGATAAAGAAGGGTGAGCTACTCGGTTTCGTCGGTTGTTGGTTCCTGGGGGGTCTGGGGGTGCCTGGTGATCCTTACCTGGGTTACCTGGCGGCCTTCGGTTTGTTCGACGGTGAGGTCGTAGGTTCCGTGGGCTACTGACTGGCCGACGTCGGGCATCACCCCGGCGTAGGACATCACCAGGCC
>CAZGVQ010000616.1:0-2378 GCA_964529355.1 uncultured Acidimicrobiales bacterium | reverse complement strand
CTTATCGAGCGTCTCGCGACAGCGACTTCGGTATTCGGCATCTTCGATGCGGTGCTGATGGGTGTTCAGGTGCGGATTCATGCAAGCGACCCGAGCGTACCGAACGAAAAACCTCAGCCCAAGACGGCGCGGGGCGTAGGGATCGGTAGACTCAGAAACTGGTCAAACCTGACCATTTCAACCATCTACTCCACTCAAACACTCCGGGCAGCAACCCACGGTCGCGCAAGCGCCAACTGCTCAGGGATCGAACCGCTGGGAAAGGCAAGGTGCAACAGCCATGGCTGTCGTAACCATCAAAGACCTGCTCGATGCAGGCGTGCACTTCGGACATCAGACTCGTCGCTGGAACCCGAAAATGAAGCGCTTTCTCCACGGAGAGCGCAACGGCATCTACATCATCGATCTCCACCAGACCCTGCAGCGGCTGGCCGACGCCTACGAGTTCGTCCGCGACCTCGTGGCCGATGGCGGCACCGTGCTCTTTGTCGGCACCAAGAAGCAGGCGCAGGACAGCGTGCAGAGCTACGCCGAACGCTCAAACATGCCCTACATCAACGAGCGGTGGCTCGGCGGCATGCTCACCAACTTCGAGACCATGAGCAAACGGGTCTCAAAGATGAAGGAATACCAGCGCATGCGCGACTCGGGTGAGTTCGAAGCCATGCCCAAGAAGGAAGCGCTGCTCATCAACCGCGAGCTCACCAAGCTCGAGAAGAACCTCTTTGGTATCCGCAACATGGAGAAGCTGCCTCAGGCCGTCTTCATTCTCGATACCAAGAAGGAAAGCATCGCCGTCACCGAAGCCAACAAGCTCGGTATCCCGATCATCGCTGTGGTCGACACCAACTGCGACCCCGACCTGGTCAAGTACGTCATTCCGGGCAACGACGACGCCATTCGATCCGGCGACCTCATGGCCCGAATCATCAGCGAAGCGGTCATCGAGGGCCGATTCATCGCCTCGAAGAAGAACCCGCCCATCGCCGACGACGCAGCACCCGAAGCTCCGGCTCCACTCAACCCCGAGCAGCAGGCCGCCAAGGCTGCCGCCCAGGCCGAGGCCCGCGATGCCGCCGCTACCGCTGCAGCACAGCGCGATGCCCGCATCGCCTCAGGTGAAGCCCCGGCCGCGCCGGCGCCCGCACCCGCTGCACCCGCCGCCGACCCAGCACCTGCTGAGGAAGCTGCGCCGGCGCCAGCCGCTGAGGCTGCTGCCGCACCCGAAATGACCGACGCCGAAAAGGCCACGGCCGAAGCAATCGCTCGCGCCGAAGCCGCTCAGGCTGAGGCCATCGCCAAAGCAAAAGCAGCCGCCGATGCGGCTGCCGGAAACTCCGAAAGCTGAACCAAAGAATCCAATGGCTGATATTTCTGCAAAAGACGTAAAGGCGCTGCGCGACGAGACCGGTGCCGGAATGATGGACGCCAAGAAAGCCCTGGTGGCTGCCGACGGCGACATGGAAGCGGCCAAGCAGGCCCTACGCGAAAAAGGGCTTGCCAAGGCCAGCGGCCGCGGCGATCGTGAAAACATGGAAGGTGCAGCTCTGGTTGTTGGCGACAGCGCCAAGGCAGCCATCGTGCATGTGAAGTGCGAAACCGACTTCTCGGCCAAGTCCGACTCCTTCGTCGCATTCGTCCAAAAACTTGCCGATGCGGTACTCGCTGAAGGCGCCGAAGCGGGCCAGGCCTCGCTGGCCACCGATCTCGAAGATCTCAAGCTCCTGCTCAAGGAGAACATCGAGGTAGCGGTTGCCGAGGTCCTTGAGGCAGGCGATGGCAACATCCTCGACTCCTACGTGCATATGCAGGAAGGCCGGGGCACCAACGCCGTGGTCATCGAGGGGTCCGGAATCGACGCCGACACCTTGCATCAGGTGGCGCTTCACGTCGCCTTCGCCAAGCCGATGTGCCTGACCCGCGACGAGGTGCCTGCCGAAGAGGTCGAGGCCGAGCGAGCCAACCTGCTCGAGATCACCAAGGCCGAGGGCAAGCCCGAACAGGCCTGGGACAAGATCGTCGACGGGCGTATCTCGGCCTGGCTCGGCGAGCGGGTTCTGCTCGATCAAGGCCTTCACGGCGACAAGGTCACCGTGGGTGCCACCGTCGGAAGCGGCGAGATCGTACGATTCGTGCAGGCGTACACCGGCGCCTGAATCAACCCCACACGGCAACCCATCCCGCTAGGAGCCCCCGATGGAGATCAAGAACCCGATTGTGCCCGGAACCAAAAAGGCCCGTTGGGATCGGGTGTTGCTGAAAGTTTCGGGTGAAGCGTTTGCAGGCGATGCCGGCTACGGCGTCGACGCCGACGTTGTGGCCAAAATCGCCAACGACATCGTGGAGCTACGCAAGGAATACGCGGTCGATGTGGCCAT
>CAZGVQ010000615.1:0-2381 GCA_964529355.1 uncultured Acidimicrobiales bacterium | reverse complement strand
TTGCTAGGTGGTGTTGTCGTTCAAGGCTAGCAGCAGCTTCGCATTGAACGACTGGCGGGTCGAAACCCTACATGAACTCCCTCAACTTCTGTCGGGCCCGGTGCAGCCGCACCTTTGCCGCGGTTTCGGTAATCCCCAACTCCTTCGCAATTGCCTCGTGCGTCAGGTCATACATCTCTCGAAGCACCACCACGGCACGAAGGCGATCTGGCAGCCGGCTCAAGGCATGTTCGACCCGGTCGCGCAGCATCGAGGCATCGGTTCGAAGCTGGGGGTCGCTTTCGGGGTGGAGATCGATGACCTGGGTGTCGAGGTCGAGTTCGTCGTGACGATGACGACGTCGCCGGCCAAGCTGATTTGCCGCACAGTTGGTGGTGATGCGGTACAGCCAGGTGCTGAACTTCGCGTCGCCCCGGAACCGCTTTACCGCCTTGAATGCTCGCAGGTACACATCCTGAGCGACGTCGCGGGCGTCCTCGGGATCGCCGGTGAGCTTCAACGCCAAGGCGTAGGTGTCGCTGTAGGTGCGACGAACCAGTTCGTCGAAGGCTGACCGGTCGCCGTCACGAGCCAAATCGACAAGATCGGCGTCGGAAGGCTTCGTCAGGTCGATCGAACGAAGCGAACGGCGCGACGGCAAGCGCTCAGCGTTAGGCAGTGTCGTCGGCAGTGCCAGCTGGGAGTCGTCGAGGGGGTTCGATGCAGCAGATGTCATCGGGTCACCATGTCAGGCACTGTTGAAGCCCGACCCAACAACTAGCGCGTCTCTTTATGGGGCATGTGGCTCTTGCACCACTTGCAGTACTTTTTGAGTTCGATGCGGTCACGAGTCGTGGACTTGTTCTTCATCGTGTCGTAGTTACGACGTTTGCAGTCCTGGCACTCCAGGACGACCTTTGTGCGCTTGTCAGAAGCCATGATGCAGTCTTTCGGGGGTCTTTCGGAGATCTTTTTGGGAAAATGGTAGCGACGGACAGATTTGAACTGTCGACCTCTCGATTATGAGTCGAGCGCTCTCACCAACTGAGCTACGTCGCCAAAGCATGTCGAGCCAACGACTCGTTGGAGCTCCCTGACAGAATCGAACTGTCGACCTCTTCCTTACCATGGAAGCGCTCTACCGACTGAGCTAAGGGAGCAGGAGAAAGCCCAAACCGGGCAAAGTCCAGAGGGCATTGTGCCACGGGATCAGGGCGTTCCCCAACCCGCGCTGGCGCCAAGAACCGTCACACATTGGTCGAAAATACATTTCGATCGCAATGGCGGCAGATGGCTAATGGCCACCGCCGAGCAGCCGATAGATCACGGTGATAGTGGAACGTCTTGTTGTCGAGGACGGCGATATGAGCCGGTACGTGGAATTCCACCCTCGACTTACCGTAATCCCAGGCCTCGACGGTGCCGACCGCCGCGTCATCCTCAGCGAACTCCGGAATGCGCTTGGCGCACACCGCGACGGTGTGCACCTTGAGTTTGAGACCGGCAGCGGCGTCAAGCTTGCCGCGTTCCGGGCTCCCGGAAGCCACCGCATGATCAACGTCGACGAAACAACCGATATCTCGTCGGCCTTTGTCGATCCGGCCGGTCGCCTCAACCCGGCCTATGGCCTCGCACTCGATGAGGACGGCGTCATCATCGACACCCAGTCCCTTGCAAACCGCACCGATCTCGACCGCCAGCTCGACCAGCTGACCGGAACAGACCAGCAGGAGCTTTGGCGGATACTCGACCTCATCGACGAGACCCGCAAGTCGGTTGATGAAGCCCAGGCTCTCCACGCCGATATGGCGGCGCCGTCCCAGGAGCCAGAGGTGCGCGCCGACGTCTACGACAACTACTTCGCGAGTAGCGAACCTGTCCCAACCATGAACAAGCTCGCTTCAATCGTGGCGCTCGTTGGCCTGGCCGGCGCGGCAGCTCTGTACTTCGTCCTTACCTCGCTCACCCCCATCATCGCCCTGGTGCTCGCAGTGATCTCGCTCATCGCGCTCGGCTACTTCGGGTATCCGATTCTGCGCCAACTCAAGGCTCAACGGGCGGCGAACTCCGCACTCGAAGAGGCGGGCGTCGACAACTTCTTCAACTTTCAGCTGCAGCAGGTCGACGGCATGATGGCCCAGGACGAGCAACGGAAGAAACTCCGCGAAGCCATGACCGGCCACGAAGCTGCCATGGCCGAATGGCAGGCGCTCGCCGGTGACATCGAGCCCGATTTCGCACTGTCGCATCGTGCGGCAATCCAGCTCGGTGCAGCGATCCGCTCGACTGACCCCGACGACGATCCAACGTCGGGCTTCCTTCACCCCGCGACCCCGCTGCTGCTTCGGTGCGTCGGCCCTATCGACGGTGAGACCGCAGCGGCTGCCCGCATTATCGATGCA
>CAZGVQ010000614.1:0-2382 GCA_964529355.1 uncultured Acidimicrobiales bacterium | reverse complement strand
TACTGGTGGCCCCCGGCGAACAAGTTGCCAAGGGCCAGCCGTTGGTAGCGCTGGGCGAGTCCACTGACACAGAGGCCGATGTGGAGGTCGCCGAAGACGCGGTCGACCTCGACCACATCCGCCCTGACCTGGCCGAGGTACTCGACCGGCACGCGATCGGTCTCGATGCCGCCCGTCCGGACGCCGTCGCCAAGGTCCACCGCCGCAACCAACGCACCGCTCGCGAGAACGTGGCCGACCTCCTCGACGAAGGTTCCTTTACCGAATACGCACCTCTGGTGGTCGCGGCCCAGCGACGACGCCGCGACCTTCAGGAACTCATCGAACGCACCCCGGCCGACGGCCTGGTTGGCGGGCTCGGGCACATCAACGGCGACCTCTTCGACGAGTCCCGGTCGCGCTGCGCAGTGCTGTCGTATGACTACATGGTCCTGGCGGGCACCCAGGGCCAGCAGAACCACCGCAAGAAGGACCGGCTGTTCGAGATCGCCGAACAGCTCGAGTTGCCGGTGGTGTTCTTCACTGAAGGAGGCGGCGGCCGTCCCGGCGACACCGACGGTCTCGGCATCGCCGGCCTCGACTGTTTCGCCTTCGCCTACTGGGGTCGACTCAGCGGACTCGTGCCACTCATCGGCATCAACTCGGGCTATTGCTTCGCCGGCAACGCCGCCATCCTGGCGGTCTGCGACGTCATCATCGCGACCAAGGACTCCTACATCGGCATGGCGGGGCCGGCGATGATCGAAGGCGGCGGCCTGGGAGTGTACGAACCCAACCAGATCGGCCCTATCGACGTACAGACCGCCAACGGCACCGTCGACCTGGTGGCCGATGACGAAGCCCATGCGGTGCAACTGGCCAAGCAGTACCTGAGCTACTTCCAGGGCCCGACCGACGATTGGGAGAGCGCCGATCAACGTCATCTTCGTCACGTGGTTCCCGAGAACCGGCTGCGGGGATATGAGATGCGCGAAGCCATCGACCTTCTGGCCGACACCGATTCGGTGCTCGAGATCCGTCGTGGCTGGGCGCCCGGCATGATCACCGCTTTTGCCCGCATCGAAGGGCGACCCATCGGCATCATCGCCAACGACAACCATCATCTCTCGGGCGCCATCGATGCCGATGCCGCCGACAAGTCGTCGCGATTCATGCAGCTCTGCGACGGCTTCGACATCCCCATCCTCTTCCTGTGCGACACACCCGGGTTCATGGTTGGCCCCGAATCCGAAGAGGCCGGCATGGTCCGCCACGCCGGCCGGCTGTTCGTGACCGCCGGGAGCCTGTCGGTGCCGTACTTCACCATCGTCACCCGCAAGGGTTATGGCCTCGGCGCCCAGGCGATGGCCGGCGGGGGGTTCAAGATGGGCCTGTTCACGGTGGCGTGGCCTACCGGGGAATTTGGCGGCATGGGTCTCGAGGGGCACGTGAAGCTCGGTTACAAACGCGAACTCGATGAGGCATTCGAGCAGGGCGGCGAGGACGCCAAGGCCAAGCGATACGACGAGTTGGTCGACCGCATGTATGAGAAGGGCAAGGCCCTCAGCGCAGCCAGCCACTTCGAGATCGACGAGGTCATCGACCCCGCCGACAGCCGAGCCTGGATACTCGGAGCGCTGAAGGCAGCTCCCCCAGCGCCGCACCGCAAGGGCAAGAAGCGCCCAATGATCGACACGTTCTAAGTCTTTGGTCGTTCGCTCACAAGTTCGCTCTCTCTGCGCTTCGCTATGCCACTGCGCCTACATGTCATCCTCCGCCTGCTCCGGATGACCTCAACCGCCGGCCTTCGCTGGCGACTCGGTGAGGCTTTTCGTTGGCGGGCTTGGGAGACTTCTGGGGCATGAGCGTTCTTGATTACTCCGCCCTTTCCGCTGATTCTCTGGCTGGTCTCAAGCCATCTGATGAGCTCTGTGAGCAGATTTTGCTCGACCCGGATGTCGATCTGCTGCCCTTGCTGAATGCTGCCTACACGGTGCGCAAGGCTCGGTGGGGCAGGACCGTGCAGGTGCACATCCTCAACAATGCAGCCAACGGCAAGTGCCCGGAGGACTGCTCGTACTGCACGCAGGGCAAGAACTCGTCGGTCGACATCGAGGAGTACCCGATGAAGACCGCCGCCGAGATCATGTCCGAGGCCAAGCTCGCGTATGAGAACGGGGCGTTCCGGTACTGCATGGTGTTCTCGGGCCGAGGCCCGTCCGCCGGCCGCACCGAAGAGCTCGCGGCACTGGTTCGCGACATCAAAGCCACCTACCCGCTCGAGGTGTGCGTATCGGCCGGACTGCTCGACGACAGCAAGGCAGCCGTACTGGCCGATGCGGGGCTCGACCGGCTCAACCACAACCTCAACACCTCCGAAGAGCACTACGCCGAGATCTGCAC
>CAZGVQ010000613.1:0-2392 GCA_964529355.1 uncultured Acidimicrobiales bacterium | reverse complement strand
CATCGAGATCGGCTTGGCGAATCCTGCGTTGGCCACCGGGCCATATGTGTTTCCGGTGCAGATGCCCGCGGGCAAGGTTCGTCGTTTCGAGATGACGCTGCGTGATCAGCGCGACAACCCTGCGGTGGGTGCCATCGTGGTGGTCGGTCGCGATATCACCGAACAACTCGAGCTGCAGGAACGCCTGGCCGAGCAAGCCAATGTCGATGCCCTGACCGGTCTGCCAAACCGGCGGGCGCTTGGTGATTCTCTCGCGCGAGCCGTGGCCCGCGGCGAACGGCACGGCACCACACCCGGGTTTCTGCTCCTCGATCTCGACGGTTTCAAGGGTGTCAACGACACGCTCGGGCACCCGGTCGGCGACGAACTTCTTATCCAGGTGGGCGAGCGGCTTGCGGAAGCGAGTCGAACCGGTGAACTGGTCGGACGTCTGGGCGGCGACGAGTTCGCAGTGGTCCTCGAGGACCTACCGTCGACCGCGGCCGCAGAAAACGTGGCCGAGCGTCTCGCCTCGGTCCTCAAAGTCCCCTTTGATGTTGATGGCAACCTGCTGGCCCTCGGGTGCAGCGGCGGAGTGGTAACCGCTGCAGTCGCGAACGATCCCGACGAGTTGATCCGTCGGGCCGATATCGCCCTGTACGAAGCAAAGAATCGCGGCCGCGGTCGCGTCGAAGTGTTCGCCCCCGAAATGGAAGAGCTGTTGGTGGGACAGGTCCGCCTGCAACGCGAGGTCGAGGCGGGCTACAAGAACGACGAATTCTCGCTGGTCTACCAGCCGCTACTCACCGTCGACAGCCAGGATCCGGTTGGGTTCGAGGCGCTGATGCGTTGGGACAGCCCGAGTCTGGGTGTGGTTGCCCCGCTGACCTTTATCCCGGTTTGTGAACGCTCGGGTCTCATCATTGCATTGGGTCGGTGGGCCATGGAAGAGGCGTGCACGCAGCTCGCCGAGTGGCAGGAGGCGGCAGGAGACCCGACGCTCTCGATGTCGGTCAACGTTTCGGTTGTACAGCTTGAAGACAGTGGTTTCCTCGACGACCTCAGGGCGGTGCTCGCGAAAACCGGGATTGCCCCGGCATCGCTGCAACTCGAGGTCACCGAGAGCGTGTTGGCTTCGCAGGTAGCCGAACTGATCGGCCGACTCCAGGAAATTCGTGATCTCGGCGTTCGTGTTGCTCTCGACGACTTCGGCACGGGCTACTCCTCGATGGGGCAGCTTCAGGCGCTTCCCGTTGACTGCATCAAGATCGACCGATCGTTCATCGATGCGCTGAACACCGAGGGCGATCAAGCCGCGTCGGTCGTCAACGCTCTGGTTGAACTCGGACGGGCGCTCGGCTTGCAGGTGATCGCCGAAGGCGTTGAGGAACTCGAACAGCTCTCGGCGCTTGTTGGCCCCCAATGCGACCTGGCCCAAGGCTTCCTTCTGGCCCGCCCCATGCCAGCCGAGGATGTCCCGGCTTATATGGCGGAGTTCGGGTCGCTTCCGCTGACGTAGAGCCACGATCCGTCCACCCGTTCGAAGGTGCTCAGTTCGTGGAGCTCGAAGTAGTCGGCGCCGTGGCGGAACCGCGCGATGAACTCCACGGACCCCTCCGTGTCGAGCGGTCCACCGCGCTCGACGGCTACGATTTCGAGCCCAAGCCATTCCTGGTCTGGGCTGAAGGTGACGGTGGGCGGTCGGGTATCGGGGTGCCAGGACGACAACAGGAACGGTCGTTCCTCGAGAACGTAGGCCGTATACCGCGAACGCATCAGCGCTTCGGCGGTGGTGCCAAAGCCAGCGCCCGAGCGATGAATCGGTCCGCAGCAGTCGGGATAACGGTTGCCCGACCCGCACGGACAGATCGCCTCACTCGCTGAGCTCATGGCCGCACCGTAGCCGATGAGTGGTTTCTCGATCCTGGTGCGCCTGGGCGTACGATGCGCCCCATGGAATCGACGATCGACCTACACACCAACAGCACCGGAAGTGGGCCGGCGGTGGTCTACACCCATGGCTGGATCGACACATCGGTCGCCTGGGATGGCGTGGTCGATGCGATGAACGACGCCGCGACCAACACGGTCTGGGACTTGCGAGGACACGGGCAATCAGAGGTCCCGCCCCCGGGTGAGTACACCCGGGATCATGCGCTTGCCGATTTGGGTCGGGTTGTCGATGAGGCCGGTGCGCCGGTCATTCTGGCCGGGCACTCGCTCGGCGGCTATCTCTCCCTGGCCCATGCGCTGTTGCATCCCGAACAGGTTCGTGGCCTGGTGTTGGTTGCAGCGGGGCCCGGTTTCCGCAAGGACGAGGCCCGCGAGCAGTGGAACGCGTCGGTCGACGCATCGGCCGCGAAGTTTGAGGTTCCCGAAGGGAGCGAGGTCATCTCGAAGCACACCGACGCAT
>CAZGVQ010000612.1:0-2397 GCA_964529355.1 uncultured Acidimicrobiales bacterium | reverse complement strand
GCAGCGCAGCTATTCGAGGCGTCGCCCGACGTTCGCGAGTTCGACGAAGGCAGTTTCTCGGTGAAGGGTACGCCGGCCAAGTCGGTCCATATCCAAGAGCTTGGCTTCGCAGCGTTTGCGGCCCACGCTCTGCCCGACGGCATGGAGCCAAACCTTCAGGAACAGGTGAGCTTCGATCCACCGAACTTCGCGTTCCCGTTCGGCACCCACGTCGCCGTGGTCGAGATCGACGAGGTCACCGGTGGCGTCGAGCTCATCGACTACATCGCCGTTGACGACTGTGGCACCCAGGTGAACCCGATGATCGTCGAGGGCCAACTCCATGGAGGCATCGTGCAGGGCGCCGCACAGGCACTGTGGGAGATCGCCATCTACGACGACGATGGAAACCCGACGAACCCGTCCTTCCTCGACTACCTCGTGCCGTCAGCGGCCGAAGTACCGAACATGAAGACGGACTACACCGTTACACCGAGCACCTCGAATCCCCTGGGCGTGAAGGGCGCTGGCGAAGCCGGAACCATCGGCTCGGCCGCTGCAGTGATGAACGCGGTGATCGACGCCCTCAGCCCCTACGGCGTGGAGGACATGGAAATGCCGGCAAGCCCGCGAAGAGTCTGGAAAGCAATGCAGGGAGGTGCGTCATGATCCCCGCAGCCTTTGACTACAAAGTGGCCGAATCGGCCGAGCATGCGGTGCAACTCCTCGGCGAGAGCGGCGACGAATCCAAGTTGCTCGCTGGCGGACATTCGCTCATACCGATGATGAAGTTTCGTCTGGCGACGCCGACGGTGCTCATCGATGTCGGGCGCCTGTCGGACATGCGCTACATCCGTCGCGATGGTGACCACGTCTCTATCGGAGCCATGACCCGCCACGAACAGCTCGAGAACTCCGACGTGTTGGCCGAGGCCTGCCCGATGCTCAAGCACGTGGCGTCGCTCGTCGGCGATCCATCGGTGCGCCACCGCGGCACGCTGGGCGGAACGATGGCCCACGCCGATGCGGCTTCGGACCTTCCGGCGGCTGTTCTGGCACTCGGTGGCACCATCGTCGCTGCCGGCCCGAACGGCAGTCGTGAGATCGCGGCGGCTGAGTTCTTCACCGGCTACTTCGAGTCGGTCCTGGCGGCCGATGAGATGATCACCGAGATCAAGGTGCCGGCCGACACCGGCGGCTGGAGCTACCAGAAGTTCAACCGTCGGGCTCAGGACTGGGCGATCGTTGGTGTCGCCGTGGCCGATGGAGGTTCCGGAATCAGCCTGGTCAACATGGGGTCAACTCCCCTGCGGGCCAGCGCCACCGAGTCAGCGCTCCGTGGCGGCGCGTCGGGCGCCGATGCCGCGCTTCTGGCCGCCGAAGGAACCACACCACCCGAGGACAACAACGCCGACGCTGAGTACCGAAGCCACCTGGCGCAGGCGCTCACCACCCGTGCGCTGGCCGAGGCAGGAGTGGGCTAACGCCAGGCGATAGCACGCGGCGGATCAACCCCGGAGGGGTTGGATCACCTGCTCGTCGAACCGGCCGATTGGCTCGGTGGATTCCGGGTTTCCGAAGTCCATGACGAAGTAGGTGATCCCCAAATCGCGGTAACCGGCGAGGAGTTCGAGCAATTGCTCGGACTCTTCGTCGTTTTCGGGGAGCGGCCGCTCGACGGTGGTGCACTGGGTAATCGACTGGGGGTCGCGACCGGCGCCTTCGGCGGCGGCCGCCACGATGCCCCACTTGCGTTTCCAGTTCTTCGCCTTCTCGGCGTCGTCGACACCTTTCACCGAGCAGTTCCACACATCGGCCTGACGCCCTACCAGCGGCAGCCCCACCCTTTCGCCCGCAGCGCCGATGCAGACCGGCGGAGCCACCTCCGGCAGTGGTGGAGCCGACGCCTCGGTGATGCTGTAGTGCTGACCGGCATAGGTTGGGAAGTCCTCGGTCCACATCAGCCGGCAGATATCGATGACCTCATCGAGCTGGGCAAACCGCACGGACGGCTTCGGGAAGTCATACCCGTAGGCCTCGTACTCGTCCTCGCGCCACCCGGCACCTATCCCCAGCATGAACCGGTTCTTCGAGAACACCTGCAGCGTGGCGGCCATCTTCGCCGTGAGTGCCGGCGGGCGGTAGCCGTGACCCAGGACGTGATGGCAGAGCTCGACGTTGTCGAACCGCGCGCCGATCCAGGTGAGCGTGGTCCACGCCTCCATGAACGGATCGGTCTTGGCGTCGAAGCCGTAGAAATGGTCGGCGATCCACACCGCATCCATGTGTTGCACTGCCGTCGGCAGGATCTTGTCGACCTGGGAAACCACGATGGGTTTGTGGTCGCTCCATTGGTTTCCGATAACCGGCGACAGCCAGCCGAACTTCAGGGGATGAGACATCCCCCCGTTTTACTAC
>CAZGVQ010000611.1:0-2398 GCA_964529355.1 uncultured Acidimicrobiales bacterium | reverse complement strand
ACCCAGCCGCGACCAACTGGCTGCCGCGCTCACCGAACTGGCCAAGGTGCACGCGCACTTCTGGGGCGACCCGAGGCTCAAGGGCCACCCGTCGTTCTGGCCGCTGGTCACCGAGATCCCGCTGCTGCAACGCAACGTCTACCAAGCTGAGGCGCTCGATGACGCCCTGGCCCATTACGGGATCGACGATGAAGCGACCAGAGCGTTGTGCAACGAGGCGGGTGTGCGGTACCCGAGCGACGTCGCAAGGGTCAACCGGCCGATGACGCTCGTGCACGGTGATGCCCGGTCTGACAATCTGCTCTATGGCCCCGACGGCGACGTTGCCATCGTCGACTGGGCAATGACCGGGTTCGCTGATCCGGGCTATGACGTTGGTTATCTCATCGCTGCATCGATCGACCCGGCGACGGGCGCCGACGACGCTCGAGCGTTGGCCGAGCACTATCACCAGGCATTGACCGCCGCGCATGTGTCCTATGAACTCGACGAAATCTGGCAAAGCGTCGAAGCCGTGGCCCGATGCATGGTGGTGCAACAGACGCTGAGCCTGCGCTACCTGCAGGGCGGATACGACGAGGCTGAGGATGGGCCCGAAGCCGAAGACATCGTGCCGATGGCTGATCTTTGGTTGCCTCGGGCCCTGGCGGTGCTCGGCGCCGAGTCGTCGGGCTAAGTCCCATCTGGCTGAGGCTTGATACAAGCCCGCGTAGCGGCTGATTGAGGCCGATCCGACGAAACCCTGAGGCTTGTTCGAATCGGCCACAATCCTTTGTGCTGGCCATCGCCTCCGGCCGCAGTTCCTTCCACACCATGGGAGTCTGCAAGACCAGAGGACCGGCTGGCCTCGCACAGTATGCACTATCCACGCTGTTTGCGCCTCGTGCGGATTGTCACTACTTTGCACACGTTGTGCAGGCCGATGAAAGCCTGTCGTGTGAGGCGTAAAAGGACAGCCAAATGGGAGCGAATAAAGGCGTGCCAGGCGAAGCGCCCGAGCGGTCTGGAGTGGTATCGGGTGCCGCCGACTTCGCCGCCGAGGCCGAGCGAATCAGCGAGATCCGCGACCCCACGGACCGCCTGGTCCGATCGGGCGTGCTGGCGCTCATCCACGCCGGTCGTGCAGTTTTGGAGACCGGGCTGAGTCCCGAGGTCATCACCCGCACAGCGGGGCGGAGCCGTCGGTCCTACTACGACCATTTTCGAGGAAAGCAGCACTTCAGCGAGCAGCTCTTCGACGAGCTGCTGGGAGTTGGCGGAGTCACCAAAGATCGGCTCAACACCGTCGAGATGCTTATGGACTTCAACGACGGCGACCTGTTCGAGAGCTTGCGACTTATGGCCACCGCCCCAGCACTCGGAAACGCGGCCCGGGTGAATCGGGTTGCTCGGCAGATCGTGTCGGGGTTGGGGGCAAACGATGATTATGCAAGAGCACGAATCGATGATTTCTACGAACGCGATCGCCTGACCTATGAGGTAGTGATCACGTCGCTTCTCGACAGTTGGGGACTCGAGTTTCGCGAGCCTTGGACAGCAGAGACCGCCACCACGTTCTTTCGGGTCGTTGTCGATGGCTACGCGATGCGGTCGCTCATGCAACCCGAGATCGACGAAACCGAGGCGGTGCTGCTCGTCTTCAAGTCGGTGTTTCGCGGCATGGTGCGTCTCGGCGATTCCGCCGATACCGATTCGGTCGACGATCAGCTCCGCGAAGTCTCCGACATGGCGAAGAAGTACTTGCGTGAGCGGTCCGATCCATCGGTGGTGCTCGATGCTCGACAGGCCATCCAGGACGCGACGATGACCGAGCTCAAGAAGCGAGGCTTCGCAAACACCAATCTTGATCTGGTCGCCCGGCTCGCGGGGATCAGCCAGGTCACCATCCGTCGGGCGATGGGTGACCTCGACGACATTTGCTGCGACATGCTCTATGGGCTTCTTGCCGGGCTTGAGAGCGCGGCCGAACTCGACGTTGCTGGTCCGACAGCGACCGACTCACTATCGGTGATCAAACGACACTTCGAGCGGGTGTGTGTGCTGGTCGCCGACTACCGACCGCTGATGGACTCCATCAGCTTCATGTTGTTGACGCCGTCGTCGGCCAACAAGGCCCAACTCCTCGTCGAGGACATGGAACGAATCCTGCGAATCCTCATCACCAGCGCCATCGATGACGGCACGCTGGCCCAGGCCTCGCCAGAGCGGGTTGCCGCGGGGGCAAAGGCCATCAACTCCTCGATTCTCCGCAGTTCATCAAACCTCGAGACCGCGGCGATTTTGGACGATGCCCGCACGTTGTTCGCGATGCTGTTCGGCATCGACCTCGGACAGGAAGAGGCAGGCAGTGAAGAACGTGACGACGCCGACCTGGCCGCCACAAGCCGGGCGGGTAGCT
>CAZGVQ010000610.1:0-2401 GCA_964529355.1 uncultured Acidimicrobiales bacterium | reverse complement strand
GCGGTCGACAACGAACTCGTCGACTTCGTGCCAAGTGTCCGCGCCGGCCGGCGCGCGCCGCATGTATGGATCGACGACGGACGCTCGATTCTCGATGTGTTCGGCAGCGAGTACGTGTGGCTCGCTGCCGAGTCGCGGGCCGACGAGGCGCGCGAGTTCATCGTCGAAGACGGACCGCCGACATCGGTTGTCGCCCTACCCGGTCGCGCCTTCGAGAACGGTCTCTATGACGCCGACGAGGCGGTACTGGTTCGGCCCGACGGCGTCATCGCCTCGCGCGCCACCCTGCGGGCTAGCTGTTGATGGCCAGTTCGTCGAGGTAATCGGCGTAGCGGTCGAGGGCCACGGCGCGTCGGGTGGGAACGTGGTCGATCGACGGTTCTGCTGCCTCGTAGTTCTTCAGCACCTGCCGGGCAACCGTGACCTTGTGGACCTCGTCGGGGCCGTCGTAAATCCGGGCGGCGCGGGCGGCCCGGTACATCGCCTCGAGGGGCAGGTCGGTGGTGTAGCCGAGCGATCCGTGGATCTGGATGGCCCGGTCGATCACGTCGTGAAGCACCTTGGCCCCCCAGAACTTGATGACGCCGATTTCGAGCCGGGCATCGCTGTAGTGACGGCCTTCGGCATGCAGCTTGTCCATCTTCCACGCAGCCTGCAACGTGAGAAGTCGGGCCGCCTGGCGGTCGGCGTAGGACTGCGCAATCCAGTCCTGCACCATCTGCTTTTCGGCAAGCAACGAACCCTTGGTGTAGCGGGTGAGCGCCCGCTCGCAGAGCAGGTCGAAGGCCCGGCTCGACTGGCCGAGCCACCGCATCGCGTGGTGGATACGGCCCGGGCCGAGACGCTTCTGCGCGAGTGCGAAGCCCTGCCCGATTCCTTCCTCGCCACCCACCAGGTTCTCGAAGGGAACCCGAACGTTGTCGTAGATGATTTCGGCGTGCCCGCCGGGTTCGCCGGTTTTGTGATCCGGCTCGCCCATGGTTGGGACATCGCGGAGAATGTTGACGCCCGGGGTGTCGGTGGGGATGATGATCATCGAGAACGATCGGTAGGGCGATGCGTCCTCGTCAAGATTGGTCTTGACCATTGCGATGAGGATGTCGGCAACCGAGGCGTTCGATGAGAACCACTTGTGGCCGTTGATGACCCACTCGTCGCCATCGCGCTCAGCCTGGGTGGTGAGCAATGTTGGATCGGCACCAGCGCCCGGTTCGGTCATCGAGAAGCACGAGCGAATCTCGCCGGCAAGCAGCGGCTCCATCCAGGTCTTCTTCTGATAGTCGGTGCCGCCAACCGACAACAGCTCGGCGTTCCCCGAGTCGGGTGCGTTATTGCCGAAGATGCGAGGCGCAAGCGGTGACTGGCCGAGAATCTCGTGCATCAGGCCCAGCTTCACCTGGCCGAAACCGCCGCCTCCAAGCTCTGGCGGAAGGTGCGATGCCCAGAGCTCCTGGTTCTGCACCTCCTTCTTCAACGGTGCGGTGATCTTGGCGTAGACCTCGCGACCCTCGGGGCTGCGGAACTCGGGCGCCAGCGTCTCGAGCGGGAAGATCTCTTCCTTCACGAACTCGCGCATCCACGCCAGCTTCGCCTCAAACTCCGGCTCGGTCTCAAAATCCCAGGCCATGCTAAATCCCTCCGATGGTCACCAAATGCGTCAGACCGCCAGCATCACCCATCAACCCAAAAATCCCAAAGTGAATGGGGTGTCAGACACATCTTCGTTTTGGTGTCAGACACATCTTCGTTTTGGGAGTGTCTATTCGACGACGACCGTGCCGGTCATCTGCGGGTGGAGGGCGCAGTACAGCGGATAGGTGCCCGGCTCATCGAACGACGTTGTCCACGCACCGCCGGCACCGAGCACACCGGAGTCAAAGGCGCCGGTTGGACGAGCTGGTGTGCCGGCCGAAACCGTGTGGGCCACGCCGTCTCCGTTGCTGAAGACCACCGACTCACCGACGCCAGCCTTGATGAGTCCGAAATCGAAGTCCACGATCGGTGCGGCGATGGCATCCTCAGGAAGGTTGTCGAACCGGGTGAAGGTGACGCCGGCATCGACCGTCGGCCAAATCGACCCGTTGAACATCGCGAAGACGCCCTGGGCGCTGTCGAACTCCGGAGCCACGTAGGCGTGCATCATCCATACCGGAATGACCTCGCTGAACGAACCACCTTCGGCCTCGCAGTCAGCTTGGCTTCCAACGGCTTTTGCTTCGTCCTCGCCGCCAGCGCACGTGTTGTAGTGCACGTGCCAGTTGTCGATCTGCCCGGTAAAGCCCTCGGGGTGGTCATCGGCCAACGGTTCCATAAACGCCGCGCCCACAACCTGATAGCCATCTTCGCCAACCCACTCACCGTCGAAGCATCGGCCCTGCTCGGACCGCAACAGCTGCTCGCC
>CAZGVQ010000609.1:0-2410 GCA_964529355.1 uncultured Acidimicrobiales bacterium | reverse complement strand
GATATCTACCTGTAACTTTTCTGACAGTAATCACAAGTGGCTTTGTTTCCTGCCGCGGCGCATGACCGATAGAGGACTGGCTGGGGTACCTCGATCGGGTTCGGGGAACGCGGCCGAGACCACGTGACGAACCACACCAACAACGGCCATATGGGGACAAAGCCATCCGGCCGACGCGCCCCCTTCGACCAGGACGCGGTCGGCGACGGCACGATCGTGCTACACGACTATCCAACGGTCGGAGGCGATCCCGATCTGATCCGCGCCAGCGACGGTGAGCTGATCGCCGAACCCGGCAAATTGTTGTTTCCTGCTGCGGTGACCATGGATACCAAGTCGATCGTGACCTTTGATTCCGAGGAACTGTCGCGTCGCGAACGTTGGGCGTTGGAAGAGGTCGATCGGAAGTCCTACACCCCGTCTCAGCTGCGCAAACGCGATCGGCGGCTTCGATGGCGGCAGGTTCAGGCCCTTCTGGCCTTCGTGTTTGTCATTGCCGGCGTGCTTGTCCTGGCCTGGATGGCGGGTGAGTTCCGCCTCGGGTGGTACGGCGTCATAGCCATCTCGTACCTCGGCATCAAGATCGCGATGGCAACCGCGTACCGGCCCTACACCGGCACCATCGAACCGGGGCGGATAGCGGTGGTTGTGCCGCTGTATAACGAGGACCCCGAGGTGGTCGAGCAGAGCATTCGAAGCATCTTGCGCCAGACCCGACCGGTGGATGAGATCTGGGTCGTCGACGATGGTTCATCGGAGATCGCCGGGGTCGAGCGGGCCCAGCGCATGTTGGCCGACATTCCCACCGGGTACGTGTTTGTTCTGCGTGAGAACCGAGGAAAGCGGTTTGCCCAGACCGTGGCGTTCGAACGCTCGACGGCCGACATCTTCGTGACGATCGACAGCGACACGGTCCTCGACCCCCGTGCGGTCGAGGAGGGCCTTCGGGCGATGAGCGAGCCACACGTGTACGGGGCCACCGCCAACGTTCGCGTGTTGAACGCCGAAACGAACCTGCTGACCCGGCTCATCGACCTCCGCTACGCCAACGCGTTCATGTATGAACGAGCGGCGTACAGCACCTTTGATTCGGTGCTGTGTTGTTGCGGAAGTCTCAGCTTCTGGCGCCGCGAAGTGATTCTCGACAACATCGTCGACTACGTGAACCAGAGCTTTCTGGGTGTGCCGGTTGGGTACGGCGACGACCGCCGACTCACCAACTACGCGCTGGCCAGAGGTGCCGTGCGGTTCCAGGAAACCTCCATCGCCTACACCGTGGTTCCGGAACGGTTCAACCACTTCGTGCGCCAACAAACCCGATGGAACAAGTCGTTCTTCCGCGAGTCGCTCTGGGTGATGAAGAACTTCAGCCCGCGCCGAATGGCCTGGTGGCTCTCGATGGCCGAAATGGTGCTGTGGGTCGTGTTCTCCATCACGCTGGTGCTCGCCCTGCTCTGGCGACCGATCGAAAGCGGTATCGCTCTCTACCACTACTACCTGGGCTTTCTCGCGCTGATGGCCTACGCGCGATCGGTGCGCTTTATCGGCGCGGCACAGGAAGAACCCCTGCTGCGCCAGGTCGTGACCTTCGTGCTCGCACCGTTGTACGGGCTCCTGCACATCCTGGTACTCATCCCACTGCGGATTCACAGCATCTCGTCGATTCGTGACGGCGGATGGGGAACCCGCGAGACGGTCGAGGTCACCGTCGACGCCTCCTAGCCGGGACCGGACGACGACCGACCAGCCGCCGACCGACTGGCTAGTGAATACCGACGTTCACTAGCGTTTGCGCCATGGAACTCAACGGTGTCCGAATCGGTGCGGCGATCACCACGTTCTTTCTGGGAGCGCTCGTCGTGCGGTTGATCTCCCAGGGGCAGACGCCGGTGCGGATCCTCATCGAGTGCGTCCTCATCGGTGCGATCGTGTACCTGGTGACCGTCGTTGTCCGTCCGCCCGGCCACAAGCGCGGCCAGGCGACCCCGCTGCTTCAGGATTCAGAAACGGTTCCCGAGGCGATGAAGGCATCGATCTCTTCGTCGGACTTGCCCAGCTGACGAAGCACCTCACGGGTATCGGCGCCCAGCGCTGGTGCCGATGAGCGGGCCTGCCATGTGGTCTCGGAAAAATCGGCGGGGGAAGCCACCATCGTCGACGTTGCCGGGCCGTCGGGAACCTCGACCAAGCCGCCTGCAGCTGCGAACTGTGGATCGGCGATGAGGTCTTCGAGAGAGTTCACAGGAGCCCAGAAGAGGTCGGGTTCGTCGGCGAATACCTCGGCCCACTCGTCTCGCGTTTTCGTGGCGAAGATCGCGTCGAGTTCGGCGATGAGTTCGTGGCAGTTGGTGGCGCGGCCGATGATGCTCGACCAGCGTTCATCCTCGGCCCATTCCGGATGGCCAACCGC
>CAZGVQ010000608.1:0-2411 GCA_964529355.1 uncultured Acidimicrobiales bacterium | reverse complement strand
TGACCACACTCACTCCGAGCCCCACCAGCAGGGCAATGGTGGTGTCGCCAAACTTTCGTTCGGTAACCGAATGCAGCGTTGCCAGGTGAAGAAACCCGGTTCCGGTCACCATCACGATCATCCAACCAGCGATCGCGGTGGCATCGGTGGTGAACTCGCCCCGGCCGAGGTAGGCGACGCCGGGGGCAGCGAGCCAGGCCAGCAGCACAGCTGCCACCGACAGCACCGCACCGATACGCACCGCGTCCTTGGTGACGATGGCGAGCCCGTCGTCGCGTTCGAGAAGATCGAACACCCGCGGGTGCCACGCCGACTGCAGGGCGATCACGACGAACCCCAGCGCAAGAGCGATACGTGCGCCGATGCCCAACGCTCCGACCGCCTCGGGTCCGACCAGTTCGTTCAGGATCGTGCGGTGTCCCACCTCGCCGCCCCACAGAGCGGCGATCGCCAGCAGCTGCGGCACCCCCAGGACCAACAGTGCGCGGCCTATTTCGGACTGCGGCGGCGCAGCGAACAGATCACGAGCAAGCCACAAGGCGAGCAGTGCGCCGATGGCTGCGCCCGCAACATGAGCCGCCATGATCTCACCCAGCGAACCGCCAGCCACGATGACGCCGATCACCAGAAGCGTGGTCACGATGGACGACGTGGCGCTCACCACCGAGTGCTGGGAGGCGCGCTCGGCGGCCCGCAGCGCGGCCCGACCCACCAGGCCGACGACCGAGACCAGTCCGTACAAGCCCACCATGAGCACGGCCATGCCGTAGGTGGTGTCACCGAGGAAGGTGGCCGAGAGGCCATTGCGGCCAAAGGCAATCGTCACGACGGCGATCGCACCAAGGATGGCCGCCACGGCGAGCGCCGACGGAAAGACCCGCTTCGAGTCGCGCCCGGCAGGCCGGTGAAAGACGCTGATGGCCGAAAGGTCGAGGCCGATCAACAACACCGAAGCCAATGCCGACGCGGCCGTCGAGAGCAGTTCGAATCGGCCGAAGTCCTCGGGACCAAGCGTGTCGACGACAAAGGGGACCACCAGAAGGCCCAGGACCCGCCCAACGACCGGGCCCACGGTGAAGATGGCCGAACTCCGCAAGAAGCCCCGAAACCCAGCGTCGCGCCGCGAGGAATCCTCGCTGGGGCGCGTCGGGGTTTGGGTCGAAGACATGTCTCTTCCAATCGGTCGGCAGGCTGAAGATTTCAGCGACTCTCCGGTCAACCAACTCCGCTGAATGCCGATGGAGACCAATGATTCCCCTGTATGACCCGAAGCCCGAGATCGCCGCGCAACGTGCCGAGTTCGACGCTCGGCTCGCCGGCGTTCTCGATACGGGCTCGTTCATCCTCGGGCCCGAGGTATCGCAGTTCGAGACCGCCATGGCCGAGGTCATCGGCGTCGAGCATTGCATTGGCGTGAACTCGGGCACCGATGCCCTGATCATTGGACTGCGGGCCGCCGGCGTGAAGCCCGGCGACGAGGTCATCACGTCATCGTTCACGTTCTTCGCCACCGGCGAAGCCATCGACCTCATCGGCGCGACCCCGGTGTTTGTCGACATCGACCCGGGCACCATGAACCTCGACCCGGCGATGATCCGCCAAGCCATCACGCCCAAGACCACCGCCATCGTGCCGGTGCATATCTTCGGCCGCCCGGCCGACATGACCGCCATCTCGGCCATCGCCCAGGCCAACGATCTCATCGTGTTCGAAGACTGCGCCCAGTCCTTCGGCGCAGCCAGCGAAGGACGACTCACCGGCTCGATCGGACACGCCGGGGCGTTCTCGTTCTTCCCGTCCAAGAATCTTGGCGCCTTCGGCGATGGTGGAGCGATCACCACCGATGATGCCGCTATCGCCGAGGAAGCGATTCGGCTGCGGAACCACGGCTCGATCAAGCGCTACGAAAACGAAGTGTTCGGCTACAACAGCCGCCTCGACTCCTTGCAGGCCGCTGTTCTCAACGTGAAGCTGCCGTACGTGCAGTCCAACAACGAGCGTCGTCGCACCATCGCCGCCACCTACAACGAAGCGTTCACCGATCTACCCGGCATCATCGTGCCGGCGTTCCCCGAACGCGACCGCCACGTGTTTGGGCAGTACACCATGCGGGTTCTCGACGGCCGTCGCGACCAACTGGCGACCGCCATTCAGGAACGCGAGGTGAGTACCGCCGTGTACTACCCGACTCCCCTGCACCAGCTACCTGTGTACCGCGATCGCACCCATGGTCCGCTCATGGTCACCGAGCAGCTCGCCTCCGAAGTCCTCTCGGTGCCGATGTTCCCCGGCATGACCAACGAACAGCTCGAGGCAGTGGTCGAAGCCGTCCTCGAGTCGGCCATGGCGATCAGCGCTTAGGCGAGAAGCGGTTTGAGGAACCGGCCGGTGTAGCTGTTCTTCTTCTTGGC
>CAZGVQ010000607.1:0-2416 GCA_964529355.1 uncultured Acidimicrobiales bacterium | reverse complement strand
CGATGTGCGAGCACCGTTTGTCGCGCTCCGCGACGAGGTCGGGAAGGTGGTTGTTGGCCAGGAGGGCGTGCTCTCCGGGCTGGTAGCTGCGTTGTTGGTGAAAGGCCACGTGCTGCTCGAAGGGGTGCCCGGTGTGGCGAAAACGCTTCTCGCGAAGGCGCTGGCATCGTCGCTCACGCTGGACTTTGCCCGACTGCAGTTCACGCCCGACATGATGCCTTCCGACGTGCTTGGGCAGATGATCTATGAGCAGGAAACGGCGTCGTTTCGGTTCAGGAAGGGGCCGGTGTTCACCAACTTCCTTCTGGCCGATGAGATCAACCGGACCCCACCAAAGACGCAGTCGGCGATGCTCGAGGTCATGGAGGAACGCCAAGCGTCGATCGGCGGCGACACCCACCAACTGCCCGACCCCTTCATCGTGGTGGCGACCCAGAACCCGGTGGAGTACGACGGCACCTACCCCTTGCCCGAAGCACAACTCGACCGATTCCTGTTCAAGCTTCAGGTGGGATACCCCACCGGTGAACAGGAGCACGAGGTGTTGCGACGTCACCATGGCGGCCTCGACCCCCACCATGTCGAGGACGCTGGCGTTGAGCCGGTGGCCAACGCGCTCGACCTCGACCGAGCGCGCGAGCAGGTGCGCATGATTCATGTCGACGACGCAGTGCTTGGCTACATGGTTGCCCTTGCCCGGGCCACCCGCGAGTCGCCATCGCTGTCGCTCGGTGTATCGCCTCGTGGTGCGGCGGCGCTGTTGCATGCCTCGAAGGCCTGGGCCTGGCTCGCGGGGCGCCAGTTCGTGACCCCCGACGAGGTAAAGGCCGTGGTGAAGCCGACGTTCCGCCACCGGGTGCAATTGCGGGCCGACCTGGAGTTCGAGGGGGTCACCGCCGATGCCATCCTCGACGGCATCCTGGCCACGGTGCCTGCCCCGACCTGATGGTTCCCATCCCCACGATTCGGCTGGCTTTTCTGCTGGCGGTTGCCGCGGTTCTCACCGCTGCGTCACCTTTTGGTCAGCCTGTGAGCGCGTTGGTGATCGTTGGCGTCGTGGCCGTGCTGGCGCTCATCGACTTCCTGCGAACAGCAGACCCGGCGGCTATCGAGGTCGAGCGAGAGATCGGCGGCTCGTTACCACTGGGGGCCGAGACCACGGTGAAATGGCGGGTACACAACACCACCGAACGCAATCAGATCGTCGCGATCGCCGATGAGTTTGCCCCGTCGCTCGGGGCAACGTCGCGCCGAGCGTTGGCCACGATCCCCGGTCGGGCGACCGCATCGATCTCGACCATCCTTCGCCCGTCGCGGCGCGGTCGGTTCCGGATCTCCGAATTGGTGTTGCGTCTCCGGAGTCCGTGGGGGCTGATCGAACGGCAACGAACTCGGCAGATGCCACAGATCCTCCGGGTGCTGCCGCTTTTCAGGTCTCGTCAGGAAGCCGAGTTGTTGGTCATCAAAGCCAAACAACTCGACATGGGTATCCGCTCTGCTCGCGGCCGCGGAACCGGCACCGAGTTCGATCAGCTTCGTGAGTACACGCCCGACGACGAGTTTCGGCGAATCGACTGGGCAGCAACCGCCCGTACCGGCACGACGATCGCCCGCACGTATCGTTCTGAGCTGAATCAGACCGTCATCAACCTGCTCGACAATGGTCGGGTCATGGCCGGTGTAGTGGCCGATGTGCCGCGCGTTGAACATGCGATGGATGCGGTGATGGCGCTGACCACCGTGGCAACGGGATTGGGCGACAAGTGTGGCCTGCTGACCTTCGACCGTGAGGTGGTTTCGATCGTGCAGCCGAGCCGGAGCCGCAGCCAACTGGGGCGGGTCACCGAAGCCATGTACGACCTCAACCCGGCGTTGGTGGAAAGTGACTACCGAGGCGCCTTCACCGCTGCGCTCCAGCACTTTCGACGGCGCACGATGATCGTGGTGCACACCGAACTCATCGGCGCGGTGGCCGAGGACTTCCTGCTGCCAGCACTTCCGCTGATATCGCGCAGCCATATTGTGGTCATCGCCACCGTGCGCGACCCGTTGGTGGGGGAGTGGGCGTCATCGACGGTCACCGACGCCGATACGGCCTACCGGCAATCGTCGGCAACCCAGGCATTGGCGGAGCGTGAGCGAACCATCGCGGCCCTCAAGGCCCGAGGCGCCCTGGTAGTAGACGCGGCACCGGGAGAATTGGCCGGACGGCTCGCCGAGACCTATATCAAAGTGAAGGCTGCGGGGACCCTTTGAAGATGTCGCTGTAGTCCAGCGGTTCACCAGCTTCGGGGATTGGTTCGCGCAGGAGCCCGGTCATGCCCAGGCGCGAAGCGGCGATACCGCGGGTCACGATGTAGGTGACAAAGGTGATGAACACTGCAGCGCCAATACCGACGCGGATCGATGTGGGCAG
>CAZGVQ010000606.1:0-2421 GCA_964529355.1 uncultured Acidimicrobiales bacterium | reverse complement strand
CCGCCTGGCCACCGACGACGAGCTGTTGTCGAAACTCCAGCCGTCGTCGACAGTCAACGACCAAGCCCCCAAGCTCACCGGGAAGGCTGCTGCCATCGCGGCCAGCATCGAGGCCGATCCCGAGCTGTCGGAGATCCTGGCCTGGCGGATACCCGAGCTCATCGACTACCAGAACGCCGCCTATTCGCAGCGCTACGCCGACCAGGTGAAGAAGGTGCGCGCTGTCGAACAACGCGTCACCGACCAGAGCGATCTGAGCCAGACCATCGCCCGACAACTGTTCAAACTCATGGCCTACAAGGATGAATACGAGGTGGCGCGTCTGGCCCTCAAAAGCGACATCGCCGATCAGGCACGATCGCGGTTCGGGCCAGACGCCAAAGTGAGCTACCGGCTGCAGCCACCCTCGATGAAGCTGGTGGGCTACAGCAAGAAGATTGCGGTTCCCGAAGCCGCGGGTCGCAAGACGTTCGCGGGCTTGGCGAAGAGCAAACGACTGCGGGGCAAGCGGCTCGACCCATTTGGCCAGACCGATGAACGCCGTACCGAACGGCAGTTGATCGTCGACTATCAGGACCTCAGTGCCACCCTGCTCGAAAAGCTCACCGCCGAGAACTACGACCAGGCCGTGGCTATCGCCGGCCTGGCCGATCAGATCCGGGGCTACGACACCATCAAACTCGGCAACGTCGAGCGGTATCGCAGAGCGCTGGCCGAAGCACTCGCGGACTGGTAGCCAACCAGCGACGTCGTTTTCCGTCCGCCAGCACCAGCGACCTACGATTCGGCTCTCCCCTCAAGACAATCCCGTCAACAAAGTCGTGAAGACAGTAAGGACACCGGCATGGGTATGCCCGAAGGACAACCGATCATCGACACCATGATCGGGTTCCCCAAGAAGGACTACGCGGTCTACGACTTCATTCGCAAGCAAACCAAGGACGCCGGCTCCGACGAGATGGAGTTTCCGGCCGAATACATGTTCAAGAACGTCCCGAAGGAGCTCTATGGCTCCGACGATGACGCCGTCGATGTGACCATTGGCGAGATGGACCGCCACAACATCAAGATCGGCCTCATCGGCCAGGGCGGCGACCAATATGACGATGCGGTCAAGCGGCATCCTGACCGGTTCGTCACCTCATGCGAGGTGGATCCCAACGACATCATGGGAACGCTCCGAAAGATCGAAGATGCTTATGAGTCGGGTCCGCTTCGAGCCATCACTGCGTTTCCATCGGGCTGCAACCCGCAGGTTCCCATCGACGATCGACGCTTCTACCCCGTCTATGCAAAGTGCGTCGAGCTCGATCTGCCAATCTTCGTCTGCGCCGGAATCCCCGGGCCTCGGCTGCCATTCGCGCCCCAGGAAGTCGCCCGCATCGACCAGGTCATGTACGACTTCCCCGAGCTCACGTTTGTGACCCGGCATGGCTGCGAGCCGTGGCAGGACCTGGCCGTGAAGCTCATGCTCAAGTGGCCCAACCTGTACTACTCAACCTCAGCGTTCGCGCCCAAGCACTATCCCAAGGCCATCCTCGACTACGCCAACACCCGCGGCTCCGACAAAGTGATCTACGCCGGATACTTCCCCATGGGCCTGTCGATCGAGCGCATCATGAGCGACATGCAGAACGTGCCGCTCAAAGACGAAGTCTGGCCAAAGTTCCTCTATGAGAATGCGGCCAAGGTGCTCAAGATCGACACCAACCCGCCCGGAGCCAGCTAGTCGTGACCCAGAAGTATCCCGAGCTGGGCTTTTACGGACTCGCGGGTCACGCTCCCACGTCGCGCCACCTTCTTCAGGAAGTCAAAGACGGCGAGGCCATGGGTTTCGGTACGTGCTTCATCTCCGAGCGGTACAACAAGAAAGAGGCGGCAACGCTGTGCGGCGCGGCAGCCGCAGTCACCGACAACATCGTCATCGAAACCGCGGCAACCAACCACAACACCCGTCACCCCATCGTCACTGCGGGCTATGCACTCACGATGCAGAGCCTCTCGGGTGGACGGTTCGTGCTTGGGCTGGGGCGTGGAATCGACCGGATGCAGGATGCCTACGGCATTTCCCGCATCACCACGGCACAGATGGAGGACTTCGCTCAGCTGATACGTCGACTCTTCCGCGGTGAGGCGATCTTTGGCCACGACGGTCCGGCCGGGAAATACCCGGTGCTGCACCTCGACAGCGAACTCGACGAGTACCTCAAGCTGGGCATGGTGGCGTTCGGTCCCAACACGCTCAAGATGTCTGGCCGCACGTTTGATGAGGTGGTGTTGCACACCTACTTCACCGACGAAACCACCGAGCGGTGCGTGCAGACGGTGAAGACCGCCGCCGAACAAGCCGGTCGCGACCCCGACGACGTGAAGGTGTGGTCGTGCTTCGCCACCATTGGCGATCATCTCCCTGAGGAGGCA
>CAZGVQ010000605.1:0-2429 GCA_964529355.1 uncultured Acidimicrobiales bacterium | reverse complement strand
ACCCTGGGTCGAGTTGGGACGTCCGCGAGTACAACCTCCGCACGTTCTTCCTGCCGCACTTTGAGGGACTCGAGGACTGGCTGCTCGGTGTCAGTCCGCAGGCTCGTGTTCCCGAACCCGACAGCAGCGTCAACGATGCCGCTTTCATCTGGATCGAAAGCGGCCACCTCTGGTTGTTCTGGATTGGCGGGCTTCCGCTGTTCCTGGCCTTTATGTTCTTCATGTTCTACGGCGGACGCTATATGTGGAAGGCAGCGCGGTCCCGAGAAGGGCCAGCGGCGATCGCCGCGATCGCGTCGGTCGGAGCGTTCTTCTCGCTCTTCGCAACCCAGACCTTCGATCCGCACATCACGTTGCGCGGCTCGGCGGACATCTTCTGGCCACTCATCGCACTGGCGTCGGTGGGCGCGCCCGCTATTCGCTGGTTCCCGGAGGGCAAATCCATGTTCGTTTCTGACAACCGAGGGTACGGCTACAGCCACCTTGTTCTCGAAGAGCCGGCAGCGGTTCGCCGCCGCGAAGCGCTCAAGCGGCTGCGGCCCAATGTGGTCACTCGCGCAATCAAGCGGACCTTCGACATCGTGGTCTCGGGCCTCGGCCTGTTGGTACTGGCCATCCCGCTGTTGTTGATCATGGCCACCATTCGCCTCACCTCCAAAGGACCGGCGATCTTCAAACAGGAACGCGTCGGCCTTCTCGAACAGCCGTTCACGATCTACAAGTTGCGCACGATGGCAGCCAACAATGACGACAGCGAACATCGCGAGTTCGTCAAGAAACAGCTGCTTGACCCCAACGCCACCGCCGACACCGAGGATGGAGCCTTCAAGCTTCAGGACTCACGGGTTACCGGAATCGGTAGCGTGCTGCGTCGGTTCAGCCTCGACGAACTTCCGCAGCTCTTCAACGTGTTCAAGGGTGATATGTCGCTCATCGGGCCACGGCCTGCGCTGCCGTGGGAAGTTGAGATGTTTGCCCCCGAACACCGGATGCGCTCACTCGTGAAGCCCGGTTGCACCGGCCTCTGGCAGGTATCGGGTCGCAACAAGCTCACCTCGTTGCAGATGCTCGACCTCGACGTCGACTACGCCGGTCAGGTGTCGCTGCCGAAGGATCTGGCGATTCTCTTCAAGACGCCATTGGTGCTGGTCCGAGGCGACGGCGCACGCTGATCGCTCGCCGGCGGCCGAATCTCAGGAATTCGGACACCCTGCCGACCGTTATACTGGACGAAGCATAACCGCCTATGGGGACCTGTCCCCGCAGTCGCAGGTGGTGCCGACAACCGCTTTTGTTGCAAAGTGGGCGTCAGAGAACCAATGCCAGAGATAATCGATGTGCTCACCGACCCGAAATGGGACGACGCAGTCGCGGGATGCGATGGCGAACTCTTTCAGTCGCGTCCGTGGATGAAATCGCTTTCTGATGCCTTTGGTTTCTCCTTCCAGGCATCGGTTGAACGCGACGGCTCGGGCGCAATCATCGCCGGTATTCCCTTTGTGCAGATCGATGACCTTCGTGGTCGGCGCACCGTAGTGCTGCCGTTCAGTGATTTCACGCTCCCGGTCGTCACCGAGGTGGCGCCGTGGGAAAAGCTCTCGGAGCCTCTTGTTGCGTTTGGTGATCCGGTGATCGTGCAGACTGCGGCCGACGGAGTGGTGGCCGACGACCCCCGTTTCGTCCCCGACCTCCGAACGGTTCGGCACTCGGTGCCGCTCGACGCTCCGATCGAGGAGCTGATGGCCCGCTATGGGCAGCAACCGCGTCGGCACATCCGCAAGGCCGAGAAGGCAGGCCTCGTCTTTCGGATGGCCGCGTCGCTCGAGGAGGTCCGGGCGTTCTATGACCTCCACTTCCTGGTACGCAAGTACAAGCACCAGCTGCTCTGCCAGCCCTTCACCTTGTTCGAGGCGCTGTGGCGAAATTTCATGGTGGATGGCAACGGTGGAATCATGCTGGGCTTCGATGGCGACACGGTCGCCGGTGGTTGCCTGCTGCTCGAGGCGGGTGACACCCTCTATTACAAGTACAGCGCCTCGCACCCCGATTACCGGTCGGCGGGCGTCAGCCATGCGGCGGTTCGCTTTGCGATGGAACATGGACTCACACGTGGGCTGTCGACGCTCGACCTGGGGCGTAGCGATCTTGACCAACCGGGCCTCATCGACTTCAAGCGACGGTTCGGCGCCAAAGAGAGCCAGCTCGCTCGCTTTTGCCATCAACCGCCAGAGTCTGACGTGACCTGTAACCCTGGCTCGGCGCTCGAAGTGCTTAGCGACGTCTCCAAGCTGTTCTGCGACGAGGGCGTCGAGGATGCGCTCACCGAGCGGGCCGGCAACCTAGTGTACCGATACTTCGCCTAACCGTTATCAAAACCGGCCCGCCACGAGGAGTTCCAGCATGAGTCGTGCACTCAACCGACTCAAGGT
>CAZGVQ010000604.1:0-2445 GCA_964529355.1 uncultured Acidimicrobiales bacterium | reverse complement strand
GGATACCGCCGATAAAATCCTCGACGACCCGGTACCCGGCCTCGGAACCGTCGGCGATTGTCCACGCGCCTTCGATATCGACCGGTTCGGCGCTTTCGGTTTCGTTGGTCTCGTCTTCGGCGGTCGTTTCGAGCTCAAACGCGTCAGGAGCAGACGGTCGAGCGAGAAAGAACACCACCGCAGCCCCAACGAGCAGTGCGATAATCCCGATCCCCCCGATCGCCAACTTCTTGCCCATCAGGCGCAGGCTAGTGGGCCAGGTGGGTGGCTACCGGATGAAGATGAGTTGGAACTCGACGAGGCCCTCGTCTCGGACGGTCACCGCAGGGAACGACGGGTTGTCGATTCCGTAGTCGGAGAACAACACGTCGATGCTGCCGACCACCTCGATCTCGCCGTTGACGATCTGGGCATCGATGGTGACTTCGACCGGTTGCGTGGAGCCGCGAAGCGTCAGATCACCTGAAGCGGAGGTGCTGATGGGCGAGGCCTCGCCGGGGATTTCGCCGAGCTCGATTGGGCTTGTAAGAACGAACTTTGCGGTGGGGAACTCCGCGGCGTTCATGATTCGGCCCCGGAATTGGCCGTCGCGCTGATCGCTGTCGCTGGTGATCGAGGCGATGTCGACATCGAATGTCGCGGTGGTGACGGTGGTCCCCTCGATGTTGAGGAACCCTTCGATCATGTTGGTACGGCCAACGGCCTCGAAGTCTTGAATACCGCCGGCGAAGTCCTCGACGACCCGGTACCCGGCGGCCGATTCCGGACCCACAAGCCACTGACCCTCAACGTCGCCGAGCACGGCATCGTCGGTGTCGCTGGACTCGTCTGCGCTGCCCTCGTCGGAGGCCGCTTCTTCCGAGGTGTCCTCTTCGGGAGCGTCTTCCTCGGGAGCGCTCTCCTCAGCCTCGTCTTCGGCAGCCTCTTCCTCAACAAGATCATCGGCGGTTCGGAGTTCGAATTCATCGGGCGCATCGTCCCGCAAAGCGAAGAGGGCAACGATCGCGATGACGGCCAACACGACGATCCCGCCGATTCCGCCCAAGATTTTGTTTCGAGTCATTTCGAAATGATACGCACGCGACTTTCCTACTTCAGTTCATGGTGCGCCCGGGCCGGGGGCCGAGCGGATAGGTGGCGAAGCCGATCGTCCCATCAGCGCAGTTCCGGGGCACGGTCTTGGGAATGTGGGTGACCATCGACCGGTGACACCCCGGCGCGAAGCCAGTAACGTCACTTCATGGTAAGCAAACTCGAAATTACGAAGGACTGGTTGCCCCGCTATACCGGTATGGAAGTCGATGAGTTTGGCGACTACGTCCTTCTCACCAACTTCAAGAGCTACATCGAGGCGTTTGCGGAGCAGTTCGATGTGGAGATCAAGGGTCTCGACCGCACGTTCCAGGCTGCGACCAACCGCGACGGGCTCACCATGGTGAACTTCGGGATGGGGTCGGCCAACGCCGCCACCATCATGGATCTGCTGTCGGCCCGGATGCCCGAGGGTGTCTTGTTCCTGGGGAAGTGCGGTGGCCTCAAAGACTCGAGCGAGATCGGGCACTTCGTGTTGCCCATCGGAGCGATTCGAGGCGATGGCACCAGCGACCATTATCTGCCCAAACTCGTCCCGGCGTTGCCGTCGTTCAAGCTGCACAAGTTCGTCTCGGCGTGCATCGTCGACGCGGGCTTCGAGTACCGCACCGGCACCGTGTACACCAGCAACCGTCGGGTGTGGGAACACGACGAAGAGTTCAAGGATGAACTGCGCGACATGTCGGCGCTGGCTATCGACATGGAGACCGCGACGGTTTTTGCGGTCGGTCACGCCAACCAGATCGCCCGAGGCGCATTGCTTCTGGTGTCGGATCTGCCGATGACCCCTGACGGCGTCAAGACCCAGAAGAGCGACGCCTTGGTCACCAAGACCTATGCCGACGATCATCTTCAGCTGGGCATCGAGGCTCTGTCGCACATCGGCGAACGCGGCGAGCGAATTCGCCACTTTCGATACTGAGTTCCCTGACCCGCTGTTTCACGGTGGGATCAGTACGGTTGTTGCTAATGCGTGTTCTCCGACTCCTCCTTGCGGTTCTCATCCTGGCTGGCACGATGCTGGCCGGGTCGGCGGTTCTGGTGCCCGGATCGCCCGCTGGCGCTCACAGCAGCTTGTCGGCCGCGGTTCCGGCAGTTGGTTTGCTGTCGGGTCCCTTCGCTGAAGTCCGCCTGCAGTTCATCGACCCGATCAAGGACGGAGCTGCGATCAACATCGATCTGCGCGATAGCGAAGGTGCGCTCCTCGACGGGTACCTGAGCGAGACCGAGCTTGTCGATGAGTTCACGATTCGTGCCGATGTTCTTCAGGAACTTCCGGGTGAAGGGCAGTACCTGGTGTTCTTCATGATCGAGAACGACGACGGCGATGGCATTCAGGAAGCCGGCTATGAG
>CAZGVQ010000603.1:0-2450 GCA_964529355.1 uncultured Acidimicrobiales bacterium | reverse complement strand
CGGCGGCACCACCCTCACCGCGACCCTCACCACTAGTGCCGCCGCCCTTACCGCCGTGGTCGCAATCGGCGGCGAGTTGCTTGCCCGGTCGCTGTTCTTTCAAGCGTCTTGCGTCTCGGTCATGCCTGGCGGACCCACGTGATCGATCGCTTCGCGAAACCTCGAAATCCCAGCATGGAGCTCGAACGCTCGACCAGCACGGTTGGCCTTGGCCAGCTGCCCATTTCGAAGCAACCCGACTCCGTCGTGCGCTCGGTCTGTGGCTTCTGCTCCACCGGTTGCTCGCTCGATCTCCACATCGTCGATGGCGAAGCAGCTAGTGTCACCCCCTCGCCGGGCTATCCGGTGAACGCCGGGGCGGCGTGCCCCAAAGGGTGGGAAGCCCTGCGGGTTCTCGACAGCCCCGACCGGGCCACCGAACCACTGATGCGCAACACCGCCGGTGATCTGGAACCCACGAGCTGGCAAGGTGCCCTCGATGCGTTTGTGAGCCGAGCTCGCGCGGTCCAGAACAGCCACGGCGACGACTCGTTCGCGTTCATTTCGCCCGGCCAGATTCCCACCGAGGAGATGGCCCTCCTGGGAGCGCTCGCCAAATTCGGCATGGGCATGAAACACGGCGACGGCAACACCCGCCAATGCATGGCCACCTCGGTGGTTGCCTACAAACAGGCCTTCGGCTTCGACGCCCCGCCCTACACCTACGCCGACTTCGACGAGTCCGATGTGATCGTGCTCGTGGGATCGAACCTGGCCATCGCCCACCCGATCATGTGGGAGCGGGTGCTGCGCAATACGCACACCCCCGAGATCATCGTCATCGACCCGCGCTATAGCGAGACTGCCAGCGCCGCGACCCAACACCTGGCGCTCACACCCGACAGCGACCTGGTGCTGTTCTACGGGCTGGCCAACCAGCTGATCGCCCTCGATGCCCTGGACCGTGCATTCATAGCCGACCACACCACCGGCTTCGACGATTTCGCCGCACACGTGAGCCGGTACGACCTCGCCACGACGTCCGAAGCCACCGGACTTACGACCCAACAGCTCGAGTTGCTGGCCCACACCATCGCAAGCGGCAAGCGGGTGTCGTTCTGGTGGACGATGGGCGTCAACCAAAGTCATCAGGGCGTCCGCACGGCCCAAGCCATCATCAACCTGGCGCTAATGACCGGCAACATTGGTCGACCCGGCACCGGGGCCAACTCGGTGACCGGTCAGTGCAACGCCATGGGGAGCCGGCTGTTCTCCAACACCACCGGCCTGCTGGGGGGCTATGACTTCGCGAACGCCGAAGACCGCGACCACGTCGGCCAGGTGTTGGACATCGACCCGACGTTGATTCCCGATGAGGGTTCGTGGGCCTACGACCAGATTCTCGACGGCATCGATCGCGGTGACATCAAGGCGCTCTGGGTCATCGCGACCAACACCGCTCATTCCTGGATCGACCAGAACAAAGCTCGCAAAACCCTTGCCAAGCTCGACCTGTTGGTGGTGCAGGACATGTACACCTCCACCGAAACAGCCGAGCTGGCCGACATCGTGCTGCCCGCCGCCGGTTGGGGTGAGAAGGACGGCACGTTCATCAACTCCGAACGCCGGATCGGTCACATCGCCAAGGCCCGCACCGCGCCGGGACAAGCACTTGCCGACTTCTGGATCTTCAAAGCCATCGCCCATGCGTGGGGCTGCGCCGAGCTGTTCGAACGTTGGGAGTCGCCCGAAGCCACCTTCGAGCTGCTGGCCGAGCTGTCGGCGGGCCAGCCATGTGACTTCTCGGGCATCGCCGGCTACGAACATCTCGACGTGGCCGGCGGTATCCAGTGGCCCTACCCGTGGGCCACCCAGGCCCGCACTCCACCCACCGACTCTTCGGACTCGACCGAACCCAACGAACGGCGCCTCTTTGGCGACGGCCGGTTCTTCACCCCCGACGGGCGCGCCAGGTTCCTGGTGGCCGACCCCATGCCGGTCGCCGAGCAGACCTGCACGGACTTCCCGTTCGTGCCCCTGACCGGTCGGGGCAACGTGGCCGACTGGCACACTCGCACCCGCACCTCGAAGTCACCGCTGCTCGCGAGCCTTGTTCCGTCCGAACCCTACGTGGAGCTGCACCCGGCCGATGCTGCGACGCTGGCCGTCGATTCGGGCACCGTGGTCGAGGTTGCCTCGGCGCGTGGTTCGCTCACCGCCGCAGTGCTTGTGACCGCAGCGGTGCAGCAGGGGCAGGTGTTTGTGCCGATGCACTTCGCAACCGCCAACCGACTCACCAAGGCGACCTTTGACCCGCACTCCCGTCAGCCGGCCTACAAGAACTGCGCGGTTTCGATCCGGGCCCTCTAGACCAGCCTCTGGCGAGTCTTCAGCCAGACCGTGTCCGCTGGAGAGGGGACGGTGCTCCAGCGGACACGCTCGGCCACCGGCCATCAGGCGATGGCGTGTGC
>CAZGVQ010000602.1:0-2455 GCA_964529355.1 uncultured Acidimicrobiales bacterium | reverse complement strand
GGGACCCACCAAGCCAACCAAGCCAAGCCAACTCTGCATAGCCGCAACCCCCACCGGTCACTTAGACTCAGCCGATGGCTGATGTTGTGCAACTCGACGACCGGAAGGCGGCGATCCTGCGCACGGTTGTTGAGGAGTACATCTCCACGGCCCAGCCGGTTGGTTCGTCCACCGTGGCCGAGAAGGCATCGCTCACCGTTTCGTCGGCCACCGTTCGCAACGAGCTCGGGTTCCTCGAATCCGAGGGCTACCTGCACCAGCCACATACCAGTGCGGGCCGTATCCCGACCGACAAGGGATACCGGTTCTTTGTCGATCACCTCGCCGGGCCGCCCAAACTTGGGCGAACCCAGAATCGCCAGGTCCAGGAGTTCTTTGACCAGACCTCCAACGAGCTCGAACACATGCTCCGCGACACCACCCGACTCCTCAGTCGCATCACCAACTACGCAGCCGTGGTCACGGGCCCCGGAGCCGATGTCGCCACCATTCGTTCGGTGCAGCTGGTCGACCTCAGCGAGCAAACCATCCTCGCCGTGCTGGTGTTGTCGAACGGCAGTATCGAGAAGCGAGCCATCGACCTCGACGATCAGCACACATCCACTGTTGTCGAAAGCGCCACGCTTGCCGAGGCAAGCGCAACGCTCGACGAGGCGTTTCGAGGTCATACGCTCGGCGCGCTGCCATCGTGGACCTCCACCGGGAAAGAAGCCGTCGACACGCTCATACAGGCGGCGGCCGACGCCATCAGCGATGAAGAACCGACGAATCCGGTCTTTGTCGGCGGCCGGGCCGTGGTGGCTGAATCCTTCGAAGCGGTTGAGACCGTTCGAGAGGTCCTCACCACTCTGGAGCGCCAGTTCATCATCGTGTCGCTCATTCGCGACGTGCTCGGACGCGGGATGTCGGTGGCCATCGGGAACGAAACCGGCGTACAAACGCTGGCCGAATGTTCCCTGGTGGTAGCTCCCTATGAGGTTGAAGGGGAGACCGTCGGCACCATCGGGCTTCTCGGACCAACCCGAATGAACTACTCGCGGGCATTGGCAGCTGTGGCAGTGGTCGGAACCTCGTTGAGCGACCGGCTCAGCTCGGGTTGAGAACGTCTTTGGCCTGCGGCGCGGAAGGTGCACCCCGGCCCGGTAGGAAAACCCAGCCCGTAAGCGGCATGCTTAGGTCACATGGCTGACGACTATTACGAGATCCTCGGCGTTCCGCGTGACGCCGACGACGCCACAATCAAGAAGGCCTACCGCAGCCTTGCTCGCGAGTACCACCCCGATCGCAACCCGGGCGACGAAGCAGCCGAGGCCCGGTTCAAAGAGCTGGCCGTGGCCTATGAGATCCTCAGCGACCCAGAAAAGCGCGCCAACTTCGACCGCTTTGGCGCAGCAGGTGTCGGCGGAGCGGGCGGCCCCGGGATGGGTGACATGTTCGGCGGCGGAATCGGGGACCTGTTCGATGTGTTCTTCGGGCAAGGCGGCGGCAGCCCATTCGGCGGCGGCGCAGCCACCGATCATCGGGCTGGCGAAGATCTCGAAACCGTTCTCGAAGTGCCATTTGAGAGCGCGGTATTTGGTGGTGAGCTCGGAATCGACGTGCAGACCGCCGTTGGCTGCGACACCTGCGAAGGCTCGGGCTGCGCGGTCGGCACCATGCCAGTGCGATGCACTGAATGCGATGGCGCCGGGCAGATCCGCCAGGTCCGTCGATCGATTCTTGGTCAGATGGTCAGCGCATCGCCTTGTTCGCGGTGCGCGGCGACCGGCCAGGAGATTCCCGATCCGTGTCCCTCCTGTAGCGGAGAAGGGCGGGTACGTGATTCGCGTACCTATACCGTCGACGTGCCAGCGGGTGTCGGTGATGGCTCAACTCTGCGGCTCACCGGACGGGGAGCGGTCGGAAGACGCGGCGGGTCCACGGGCGACCTGTATGTGCACCTCCGGGTGCAACCACACGAACGATTCCTTCGCGACGGATACGACCTTGTCGACGTCCTGCCTATCGGTATCGCCCAGGCGGCGCTGGGAACCGCGATTGAGTACGAAACCCTCGACGGCACCGAGGACATGGTCATCAAACCCGGTACGCAAACCGGCAAAGTCATGAAGCTGAAAGGCCGGGGAGTTCCGCACCTCGATGGGCGGGCTCGGGGTGACCTCCTCGTCAGAGTCGAGGTTGCCGTTCCCGAGAGTCTCAGTTCCGAGGAGTCTGCGTTGCTTCGCCAGTTCGCTGAGCTCCGCGGCGAGGATGTCGCCCCCGAGGCCGGGTTCTTGAAGAAGATCCGTTCGGCCTTCAAGTAGCAACCGGCTGTGGTCAGTTCGCGCCTGGCGGGTCCGGACGGTTCCGGCGGCCCGCATGTTTTCGTCGAGGACCTCTCGGTTTTGGAGATCGCGGATGAAGATCACCATCACCTGGCGAAGGCGCTGCGCACGCGAGACGGTGATCCGCTGAC
>CAZGVQ010000601.1:0-2460 GCA_964529355.1 uncultured Acidimicrobiales bacterium | reverse complement strand
GTGGGTAACCGAGTCGAGGCTGATGACACACGCAACGTCGCTGCGGTCAGCCCCAACCCTTGGCAGCAGACTCGGGCTCGTGCCGACGATGCTCACCAGGTGGGCACCCGACGAGTGACCCATGAGCGTGATTTCGTCGGAGTCGACGCCGATGTCCTCGGCGTTGTCTCGAACCCACTGCACGGCGGCGGCCACATCGTCGCCGAAATCGGGCCAACGGATGTCGTTGGTGTCCGAGGCCAGGCGGTAGTTGACCGACACGAACACAAAGCCCAACTCGTTGAAGTAGCTGGCCTTGTCGGTGGTGAGACGGGTGCTCTTATCGCCCGCCTGCCAGGACCCACCATGGACCCAGACGAGCACCGGACAGTCGGCCGGATTCTCGCCCGACCACACGTCGAGACTCGTGAGGTTGGGATCGACTCCGTCGATGTCCCGGTAGGTGTGCGTGGTGCGATCAGGCTCGGCGGTGGTGCACGATGGCGGATCTGCGCTCTGAGTTGACGAGCACGCTGCGGCAACCAGCGCGAACAAGAGCGCGACCGCCCATAATTTCCGACTCATCGCTGGTCGATCACGGCGCAACCAGGACCACTTCGGTTCCCTCGTTGATAGCAACGAACGCGAACCAGAACGACGACCGACTCGGGTACGGAACTTCCAGCTCGGTGCCGTCGGGCCCTTCTTCGATCGAAAGCACTTCGCCACCACCATTTCCATCGAGCCGAACGATGAGCGATGGGTCTGCCTCAACCGGGACATCGATCGGCTCGTTGGCAAGCACCGCTACCGCATGAGGGACGGCCTCGCCATCGATGATCGCATCGAAGCCGATGATCCTGGTGCTCTGCGACAGCCGGTCATCATCAAAGGCGTCCGGGCTTACCGGGAAAGGCACTCGACCGGCATCGACGCGCTCGCCGTAGGTGACAAACGGATCGTTGCTGTAGTCGCGCCCGAAACCCTGATCGTGGGACAGCAGCTGGGTGTCGGGGTGATCGGCGAGCCATTGCGCCCAGGTGGTGGTGACCGACGGCAGAGCGGGAAGCTCGGCGCCCGACAGGTCACCCACGATGCTCCGACCGGCGAGCTGCCACCAGTAGCTGTTGGTCTCGCGGTCGACGAGAACCAGGTCGTTCTCGAAGAGCGCGCTCGAGTTTCCGAAGGTCAGCACGCCATCGTGGCGAAGATCATTGATTCGTCGATCGAACACCACACCGCTACGACACAGCGGGCAATAGGTGATGAGCACCGGGAGCCCGCCGATGTCGTCGTTGACGATCTCGTGGAAGTTGAGGATGCGGTGCGGGTACGCCCATGCTGATCCGTCGGCGCCTTCGTAGCCAATGACCAGGTCAGCGTCGTTCATGTCCACCGTGTCAGCGCCGGCCTCATACACCGGGTCGTCGATAGGGGGAATCGCGTCGAGGAGGCGGAGGATGTCGGCCTCACTTGCCTCTTCAAGGGTGATCGAACCACCGTCGAAAGTGTCGAACACCACCTCGGAAAGCTCGACATCGGCCTCGGTGAGGTTGATACCGGCCTTGCTGGTCATCTCGCTTCCGTTGGGAGCCTCCTCGGACGTTGCTGACGCGTCCTCGGTAGGGCCGGTGGCCGCACCGGGCTCAGACGTGGACGAGCAGGCGGTTGCAAATATCGCGAGAGTTGCCAGGAGAACGAGGGCGCGTCGAAGCTGTGTCACCACTTTGAAACCCCGGCAGTCGGGCGTTCCTTCCGTTGAAGGCCCGTTGATTGAGCCGTCGTTAGCCAGCGAACATCGCGTTGACGAGCTCGGCGAGTTCGGGGCCGGCCTTCTCCGGCGTGCCGGCATCGAATGGCGGCTGGGGGTCGTACTCGATGCCGAGCTGGATGGCCTTGGCGATGTCGTCGCCGTGAAGCCTCGATGCAAGATGCAGCGCCATATCGATTCCGGCCGAAACGCCGGCAGCGGTGATGATGCGCCCATGATCGACAAAGCGCTCGGCCACGTAGGTTGCCCCGGTTTTCTCGAGAGCGTCCGATGCAGCCCAGTGCGTAGTGGCCGTAACGCCGTCGAGCAGACCGGCGGCGCCGAGCAGTATCGAGCCCGTACATACCGAGGTCATGAACTCGGCGGTCTCGTTGGCGGTGCGAATCCAATCGACCAATTCGGCGTCCTTCGTGGCGGCGCCCGTGCCGGTGCCGCCGGGGATGAGCACCATGTCGGGGCTGGGCATTTCGGCGAGCGACTTGTCGGCGATGATTGCCATCTGGCCCCGATCGGTTCGGTACGGGCGAGCCTCGACCCCCACAAAGGTGACCGTGGCGTCGGGCATCAGCTGCAGCACGTCATAGGGTCCGACACAGTCGGTTGCCGTGAACTGGTCGTAAAGCGGGATGGCGATATCCATGCGGTGCCTTTCGTGGCTTGGCTAGGAATCTAGCCGTTCGATCTTCCCCTCAGCCGAGACTGTCATACCC
>CAZGVQ010000600.1:0-2475 GCA_964529355.1 uncultured Acidimicrobiales bacterium | reverse complement strand
GCGTGGTGGGCACCGTTCTTTTCGTGTTGTTCACCTATTTGTTCGGCCTGTACGCAACCGCAACCGCCGGGAGCGCCACCGGGTTGCTCGGCACCATCACCGCCATCATGGTGTGGTTCCAGTTGGTGGCCCTGGCCGTGCTTATCGGAGCCGAAATCAACGCCATCAGCGAGCAGGGTGACCTCGTCGCCGACGGTGCGGAGTCCCCGATCGCATCCTCCAGCTAAGTCGGGCCAAACTAGAGCCTCGTGCTCTTCCCCACGCTCACCTTTGCGTTGTTCTTCGCGGTCGTCCTGCCGCTGAGTTGGGCGTTACGCGACCGGACCGAAGTGTGGAAGGTGATGATCCTCATCGCCAGCTACATCTTTTACGGCTGGTGGGACTGGCGGTTTCTGGGGCTGATCATCGCGGTGACCGTGGTCAACGAAGTGGCCGCGGTGGGGATCTTCCGGTCCGAGAACGACACCACTCGCAAGCAGATGACTGCGCTGGCCATCGCGGCGAACCTCGGGCTGCTCGGGTTCTTTAAGTACTACGGGTTCTTCATTTCGTCGCTCGACCGGAATCTGGGCATCTCTGCGCCGCTGCTCGACGTGGTTCTGCCGGTGGGAATTTCGTTCTTCACGTTCCAGGGCATCAGCTACGTGGTCGATACCTATCGCCGAAACATGACACCGGTGCCGCTGCTCGATGCCGCGGTGTATCTGGCCTTCTTTCCGCAGTTGGTTGCTGGACCCATTGTCCGGGCGTCGGAATTCATGCCCCAGCTTCGCAACCGGCGGCCTGCTCACCTGGTGCCGGCCGGTGAGGCGGCACTGCTTATCGGGCGCGGCCTGTTCAAGAAAGTGGTGATCTCGAGCTTTCTGGCAGACGCGATCGTCGATGACGTGTTCGCGACCCCGAAGGCGTTCGGGTCGCTCGACGTGTTGTTCGGGATCTATGGCTACGCGATTCAGATCTACGCCGACTTCAGCGGCTATACCGATATCGCCATCGGTGTCGCGCTCCTGCTGGGTTTCCAGTTTCCCCTGAACTTCGACAAACCGTACGCGGCGGTTTCGATTCAGGACTTCTGGCGTCGTTGGCATATGACGTTGTCGCGCTGGCTGCGGGACTATCTGTACTTTCCCCTGGGCGGAAATCGGGGTGGCCAGCTCAAGACCTACCGGAACCTACTCATCACCATGACTCTTGGTGGGCTGTGGCACGGCGCCGCCGGGACCTTCATCGCCTGGGGGCTCTACCAGGGCGTAGCCCTCGGGCTTGAACGATTTGTCAGCACCCTTCGCGGCGAACCCGACACGCCCATCGGCGAGGGCGACATTCGCATGCAGGAGATCGCCGCGCTGCATGCCGGTTCCAAGCTCGAGCCGTGGCGAGCTGATCCGACCTCGCCGGTACCGTTTGTGCCGATCCGCGTCCGCAATCGTTGGCTAGCTCGGTTTGTCACCTTTCATCTGGTCTGCGTCGGCTGGGTCTTGTTTCGGGCCGACAGCCTCGACCGCGTAGGAGAAATCGCCTCGGCGCTGGTATCGGGACTCACGGTGGCTCCGACGCTGACGACGCCACTGGTCGTGGCGACCATTATCGTGTCGCTGGCCACCCATTTCGTGCCCCCGCTCTACGGAGTGCAGGCGAGGGCGATAGTGTCGCGACTTCCGCCAGCGGCCCTCGGTTTGGGCCTGGGACTGTGGATTTTTGTGGTGGCTGCGCTTGGTCCGCCGGGTGTGTCACCCTTTATCACTTCCAGTTCTGATGCTCCCATCGGCTTCGGCGCAACGATCGCGCCTCGAATTGGCTTGGAAAACTTGAGGGGGATGGAAACAACATGAAAGGCATTGAACCGATCGACCTAGAGACGCCTGTCACTGGTGCTGGTACAACTGGGCACTGGTCGTGGCGTTTTGCGGCACGAAAACCACTTTCCGTGTGTTTCGTGGCTCAGTATTCCTCACCTTTCTGAAGCAACCAGGACCTTTCTGAAGCAACCAGGCTGGATGGAACAAATGAACGCAACGAGAATTTCCGAATCACGGGTAGCAAAGGCGATAGCGGTACTCACCGCGATGTTGACCCTTGCCGCCCTGAGTGCAGTCGTGGGAGGGCCTCAGGCGGTCGCCGAAACCTCCGAGCGGCCCTTCAATGTGCCGACGGCAAGCGACCAGCTCACTGCCGCCGACCTCAGCGCGATCACCGCACCTGCGGCACCCGATGCCCAGTGGAGCGGTCAGTCGCCCGATGAGTTTGCCGCCCAGAAGAGCGGATTTCTCTCATCCACCTCGGATCTCAGCGACGGCGACGCCGCAATTGCCTATGAAGTCCTCACCTCAGACACCGCAGGGGTAACGGCAATCATCGAGGCAGCAGGCGGCATCGTGACCGGCGAACTCGCCGGAACGATGGTCCTGGCCGAGCTCAGTCCCCTTGATGCAGCCCAACTCGAAACGCTCGCAATGGTCAACGACGTTCGGGAAC
>CAZGVQ010000599.1:0-2494 GCA_964529355.1 uncultured Acidimicrobiales bacterium | reverse complement strand
TTCCTTCGGCCACCTCTGCTTCGCTACCCACGATCGACAGTTCGCCGAGACCATGAAGTCCCTCGATGTCGAGCATGCGTCGGTAGCTGGGGAGCTCGGCATAGATCGACAGAACCTGGGCGAGAAACTCGCGGGCAGGTTCGGGATTGTCGGTCACCCATACGGGGATCGAACAAACGATGGAGGGCTGCAGCCGGCCGGCTGCGCTGGCCGCATCGTTGATCACCGGGGCGATGTGTTCGCGGATGGTCTTCGGGCCGACACACCACAGAATGGTGCCGTCGGTCCGCGAACCGGTGAGCTTCAGCATCTGTTCGCCGAGCGCGGCAACCATCACCTTGGGCGGATCGTCGGTGAGTCGAGGCCCCTCACCCTCGTAGCTCCAGAAGTAGCCGTCGTGGCTGGCCTTTCCGGTCTCGAGGATGGGCAGCAGGATGTCGAGGTAGTCCATCATCTGGCGAACGGGGCGCTCCCATTTCATTTTCCAGCGGTCGACCACCGCCGGCTCGTGCGAGAGGCCGATGCCAAGCACCAGCCGGTTCCCGGTGGCGGCCTGGGTGGTGAGCGCCTGGCCAGCCAGCACCTGCGGATGCACCGTCCAGGTGGGGATCACCGCGGTGCCGAGTTCAGCGGCCGACCCGGTGTCGCCGTGCGCACTAAACACGCTCAGCGCATCGACCAAACCGGTCTGGGCCAGCCAGTACGAGGCGAATCCGTCGGATTCGGCAGCTGCGATATCGCCCTTGAGAAGGTCCAGGTCGGGCGATGCGAGCAGACCGGAACCATTGATGCCGATTTTCATGTCACGACCCTATTGCACAGGCGGCCATGACCGAATTCTGGCAACTCCGACCCGAAGGGTCAGCCGGCCCGCACCGTGCCGCAGTTGCCGGCAGGCGAGTAGGAGCCGTCCGGGTAGATGGCTCCAACCGCAACCGTCACGTTTGTGCCGCGGGGCATTGCCAGGTCAGCGAAATTGGTGTTGACCGTTCCGTAGGAATCGGACTGGCCTGGGATCGTGATGCGGTACACGAAGGTGTCGGCGCTGGGAAAGGGGTGCCACTCGACGTGGATACCGCCGGGCTGACTGCGCACCCAGCATTGCAACTGGTCGACCTGAGTGCTGACAGCACCGCAGTTGGTTGCCGGCGTGTATGTGCCGTCAGCAAACTTGCCCGACAGGAAGACCTGCGACCGGGTGGCGGCCGGCACGGGGATGAACGACCCCGATCGGTCGATCTCGCCGAAGGTCGATTCTCGTCCAGGGGTGTCCACCCGGTACACGTGGGTCGCCGCGTCGGCCACCGGGTTGAACGACACATGCGCGCCACCCGCTGCCTCAGACACCGAACAGTTCACCTGCGCGCGGGGCTCGCCGGGTTGCGGTGTTGGCTGGGGTTGCGGACGCGGTTGAGGGGATGGCTGAGGTTCAGGCGTCGGTGTGGGTCGAGGTGACGGTTGGGGCGAAACACTGTTGCCTCCGGCGAAGTGGGGCCGGTTACGAAGCTGACGAAACGCGTCGACCGACTGTTGCGAGGAGTCCCATCGGCGCTCGCAGAATCCGGTGGCGCCGCTCTGGTGGAACCACAGCACCGCCTTGATGGCTGGGAATCGATTGACGAGCGAGTCGCCCATTTCATCGATCCACCGGGCTTTCGCGTCGTCTGCTCCGGGGCGCTCGTTGGTGGCGGTTTCGCCGATCATGAGCGGCTTGTCGGGGTGGTTGCGCTGCGCCCAGTTGTAGAAGTTCTCGGCCTGCACCTCGAAGCTCTTCCAGGGGGCGTTGTTGTGGCAGCCGAACCAGTTGTACGGGTTGTAGGAAATCCAGTCAATGATGTCGTCGCCGGGGTACATCGCTTCGACCTGGTTGAAGCCGCCCTCGCTGTGGCCCATGTAGTTGATGAACCAGACAAGGCGGTCGCCGGCGATGGGCTCCATGATGGAGTGGGCGTGGCGGTACATCCGGGCGTAGTCCTGATCTGAGCCGAAGAACGGATCGTTCTCGGGTTCGTGGTGGAGCCCGAAGATCACCGTGTGACCGCTATCGCGAATTTGTCGGGCCACGCGTCGAAGGTTCTCGTCGTGATCGCCCCGGGCAACCTGGCGCCAGGCACTCACATCGGTGAACTGCGTGCTGACTTTCCACGAATACACGAGGCTGCGACCCTCGTTCGCCAGCTGTTGTTCGTGGTCGGTGAAGAACCGGGCGTCCGGGCCAACCTTGTATATGCGCACCATGTCGAACTGTGCGCCGAGCTTCTGCTCCTGCACCGACATCGCAAGGTTGTCCTTATTGCGGTCGCTCGAGCCAAGCAACGTGCCACACGACGGAATCAACAGCTCGTTGAGGGTTCGACCGCCTCGGCAGTCGGCCGCGCTGGCCGGAGACGGACTGAAACCGGGGATTCCGGTATCGGTGGTCAGGCCGGGGAGCACGGCGAGCAGGCTGCTGATGAGCGCAAAGACGGCGATGATCACCCCGAGCGTCGCTGAT
>CAZGVQ010000598.1:0-2500 GCA_964529355.1 uncultured Acidimicrobiales bacterium | reverse complement strand
TCGCTACCCAGACCCGATCGCTGGTCGATCATCTGCTCGCCGACCAGCGCATCGACGCCTGGGCTGCGAGCCAGCCAAGGGTTGCCGACTACGCGCGCTTCCGGGCCTACGGAGAACAGCACGGCCAACAGTGGCGCTCCTGGCCCAGCCGTATCCGCAACGGGAATCTCACCGACGCCGATGTCGATGCAAGCCGCGCCCGCTGGCACCTCGCGGCGCAGTGGGCCATCGACCTGCAACTCCGTGCCACAGCCAAAACGTCACGTGACCAAAATGTCCTGCTCGGCCTCGACTATCCGGTGGGCGTGCACCTCGATGGCTATGACATCTGGGCCAATCAGGAAGCTTTCGTCGACGGGGTCACCGTCGGCGCACCGCCCGACACCTTCTTCGCCGGCGGTCAGGACTGGCAGCTCGTGCCGATTCACCCCGAAGCGTCGCGTCGAACCGGCCACCGGTACCTCATCGAAGCGTTGCGTCACCAGATCGCGCTCGGAGGCCTCCTGCGTATCGATCACATCATGGGCCTGTTCCGCCGCTGGTGGATACCAGCAGGCGGCGGACCCACCCAGGGGGCCTATGTCGGCTACCCGTCCGACGAACTGCTGGCCATCATCTGCCTTGAGTCCACCCGCGCCGGAAGCATCATTGTTGGCGAGAACCTCGGCACCGTGCCTCCGGGGGTGAACGAGGCGCTCGACGAGCATGGAATTCTCGGCATGTTCATCGGCCAGGACCACCTCAACACACGCGGCGAACTCACCGCAGCACCAACCGCGCAGACCATGTCGATGGTGAACACCCACGACATGGCACCGTTCGCCGAGGCGTGGGCCAACCAAGACTCCACGGTTGCCCCCGCCGCAGCGCTCGACCGGGTCGTGAACCAACTGATCGACGGGCCATCTCAGATCGTCGTCGTAGGCCTCGAAGATCTGTGGCTCGAAGAGGAGCGCCAGAACGTGCCGGGAAGCACAACCGGAAATTGGATGCAACGCATCGCCCCGACACTCGACACCATCGACGACCACGCCGTCGCCGGAAGATTCATGAGCGAGAATGCCTCGTCGTAGCCGTCGGCTGAACACCACCGTCCACCGCGCGGTGAACTCCGGCTTGAATTACATCCGAAGAATAGAAAAAGTGCTCATATAGACCTAAAGTGGCGGAAGTGTTTTCTTCCCGCCGCCCCCAGGTAGTTTCCCGTTCCCGGCTGCTCGCCAGCGCCGTCATTATTGCGCTCCTGGGCGCCTTACTGAGCTCGCTCCCGGCAACGAGCGCCGATGCGCAACCCACAGCTCAGGTGGGGCCCGGCGACTTCAACGATGAGTTCGTAGGAGGCGGCATCAACCGAGCGGCCGCCGCCGACTGGCTCTCCGACGGCCGGGCATTGGTGTTGGAACAAACCGGTCGCGTCGCCATCGTGAACCCCGCCAACAACAGCGTCGCCAACTGGATCCAACTCAACGACCTCGATGCCGAGGGCGAAAACGGCTCTCTCGACCTGGTAGTCGGGGCAAACGACACCGTGTACATCTACTACAAGGCAGCGTCGGACGGCCGGCTACGAATCGGTCGATTCCCCTTCACCGGGTCGTCCGGCGACCTCGGTGCCCAGACCGTCATCTGGTCGAACCCCGGACCGCCCCACAGCACCTGGGGCGGCACCAACCACATCGGCGGCTCGCTCAATATCGGACCCGACAACAAGCTCTACCTCACGATTGGCGATGGCTTCAACGCGCCGAACAGCCAGAACCTGGACTCGGTGTTCGGAAAGGTACTGCGCATCAACCTCGATGGCTCGGTGCCCTCCGACAACCCGTTCTTCGACGGCGACGGCCCCAATATCGACGAGATCTGGGCGCTCGGTCTTCGCAACCCCTGGAAGGCAACCTTCGATGACCAAACGGGACGATTCTGGGTGGGCGACGTCGGCGGCAACGACGCCACCACCGCCTACGAAGAGGTGAACCTGGTCACCGCTGGCAACAACTACGGCTGGCCCCTGTGTGAAGGCCCGGTGGATGGACCCAAAAACGGTCCCGAATGCCCGGCCGACGTCACCGGCCCGGTGCACTTCTATGCCCATGACTTCGACGATGGTTGCTGCTTCAACGCATCGATTACCGGCGGATCGGTCATTCGGGGCATCCCCGCACTCGAAGGCGACTACGTCTACGCCGACTTCGCCCGCGGCGATATCACCGTTGTAAACCTCGATGGCGGCACCACGAGCAGCGGCACCACCCTGATCCGCGATACCACCAGCTTCATTCCGTGGATCGAGCAGGGCCCCGACGGGCACCTGTATTACCTCGTCTTCTCCTTCGAGAACTCCTTCGGCGAACTCCGTCGCCTCCGCTACACCGGCGAGATCGGTAACCGCGCACCGGTTGTGCGGTCGACCGCCGCCTCCCCCACCACAGGCGAGGCACCGCTGCGCGTGTCGTTCTCGGCCGACGCCACCGACCCCGAGGGCGCACCCCTCACCTACGAC
>CAZGVQ010000597.1:0-2503 GCA_964529355.1 uncultured Acidimicrobiales bacterium | reverse complement strand
TCTATGTTCGCGGCGACGGACCCCAAAAGCTCAGGCAGATTGGCGATCACTTCCTCTTTCGATCGGAACATCAGACCCGCTCCAGAAGTCGATCGATAAGCTCAAGCGGCTCGACGGCAGCAAGGCGCACGTACCCGGACCCGGCCTCGCCGTAAAACTCACCAGGGCTCACCAACATGCCGAGGTTTTCGGCCAGCTTGCGGGCGAACTCCCAGCCGTCGCCTGACGGCGCTTCGACCCACAGGTAGAAGGCGCCCTCGGGGAGGCCGGCCTTGAACCCCGCCGCGTTGAGAACCTCGATGAGGCGGTTCATACGGTTGAGATAGCGCTGACGCTGTCGATCGACGTGATCGTCGTCGTCGAAGGCTACGGCGCCGGCCTCGTGCATGGGCCCGGCGATGAGCTTGCCGGTGTGCTTCCGACACTCGCTGAGATAGGCGACGAGTTCGGCGTCGCCGGCGTAGACCCCAACGCGTCCGCCGGCGTAGTTGGATCGTTTCGATAGGGAGTGCACGGCCAGAACGCCCTCGGTGCCGTGATGCAGAATGCTCTGCGGGTCGTTGCCCCAGGTGAACTCGATGTAGCACTCATCGCTCAGAACCGGCACCCCATGTTCCCGACCCCACGCGGCCACCGCTGCGAGATCGTCCAATCCTCCGGCGGGGTTTCCAGGCGTGTTCACCCACAGGCACAGGGCTCGGGCCGCGTCGGAAGGATCGATCGTCGAAAGATCGATTCGCCACGACGAGTCCATCGAAACGGGAACCGCACGAAGCCCGGCAAGGGTCGCTCCCATAGCGTAAGTGGGATAGGACACCTCGGGGTAGAGCACGGTGTCGCGGTCGGAGTTCCGCATCTTGAGCAGCGCCGGCGTCGACGCAACGAACTCTTTCGTGCCAACGCAGGCGGCGACCTGATCGACCTCGACATCGACCCCGAATCGTCGTTGGAGCCAGCCTTGCGCAGAGGTACGGAGCCGCTGGGTTCCGATTGACGGGGGATACCCCGCTTCGAGACCCGACGATGATTGGGCGGAAATGACCTCGGGGGGCGGTGGATCGCAGGGGCGACCAATCGACAGATTCACCAATCCGCCGTCGAATTTTTCGCCGAAAACCTTCAGCTCGTTCAGTCGGTCATAGGGGTACGGGGGCGGCCATGTCACGGTCTTTATCATCACATCTTTCAGGTGGCTTCGCCTGCATCGACGAGCCATTCGCCGAGACGATTTTTCGACGATGGTTCGAGCCGCACCCGGAGCCTCATCCCGCCCTCGACCGCTTCTTCAGAGACGACCTGACCTTCTCGGTGCGCTTTGGCGAGCACGTCGCCGCGAGCGAAGGGCACCAGGAGTTCGCATAACTCGGTCATTGCGCGAACGCGGTCGCCAATCGCCAACAACAGATCGTCGATCCCTTCGCCGGTGGCGGCGGAGACCGCCACCGATCCTTCGGTACGTTCGGCCAGGCGAACCGGAGCATCGTTGATGTCGGACTTGTTGAACACCAGCAGCTCGGGCACTTCACCTGCGCCAATCTGTTCGAGTACATCGCGTACTGCTGCGATGTTGCCGAACGGATCAGGACCGGCACCATCGACCACATGAACAAGGATGTCGGCATCGATCACCACATCGAGAGTCGACTTGAACGCCTCGACAAGCTGGGTCGGTAGCTTGCGAACAAAACCCACCGTGTCAGTGCAGAAGACCAGCTCGCCACCGGGCAGCTGCAGTCGACGAGTGGTGGCGTCGAGCGTGGCAAAGAGCCGGTCCTCGCTGAGTACCCCGGCGTTGGTGAGTTGGTTCAACACCGTCGATTTTCCCGCGTTGGTGTAGCCAACGATGGCAACCCGACGGTTGCTGGTGCGCTTTCGCGCCTTGGCCTGCGTCGAACGCACCTTCGCTACCTGGCGCAGATCGGCTTCGAGCTTGTGAACCCGCCGAAGCAATCGACGACGATCGACCTCGAGCTGGGTCTCACCCGGACCTCTGGTGCCGATGCCGCCGCCCTGCTGACTGAGCTTCTTCCCCATGCCTCGCAGACGAGGTAGCCGATACTTCAGCTGGGCCAACTCGACTTGGGCCTTTCCTTCCTGGCTGCTTGCGTTCTGCGCAAAAATGTCCAGGATCACCGCGGTGCGGTCGAGCGCGGTTCGTCCGAGGATCTTCTCGAGGTTGAACTGTTGGCCGGGCGTGAGCTCGTCGTCGAACACCACCGTGTCCGAGTCGACGCTTTCGGAGATGTCTTTGATCTCCTGGGCTTTCCCTTTCCCTACGTAGGTGGCCGGGTCGGGCGACTCGCGACGCTGGTGCACTCTGGCCACCTCGTCGGCGCCAGCGGTGTCGACCAGAAGGGCAAGCTCGTCGAGCGACGCTTCGGTGTCGTCGGGATGATCGGGCGGTGTGGTCACGCCGACCAGCACAATGCGCTCCCGGAAGCTGCGGTCGAGGCGGCCACTGGTCTCGCCACCAAACTCACCAAATCCGCCCCGGTGGTTCGGC
>CAZGVQ010000596.1:0-2503 GCA_964529355.1 uncultured Acidimicrobiales bacterium | reverse complement strand
AACCGGCGGTGCCGACCTTGGTACCGAGGATGCCGGCCGCCGAGACGGCCAGGAGTGCGCCGATGAATGCCGCTGCCGGAACCGGGTCGAACGGGCCGACCCCGTCGCTGATGCCGTACACGATCATCAAGGTCACGCCGAGCCCGGCACCGGCTGCGACACCCAGCAGGTACGGCGACGCCAGAGGGTTGCGAAACACGCCCTGATAAGCGGCGCCCGAGCCCGAAAGCAGAGCTCCGACCATCAGGCTCAGCACCACCCGTGGAGCACGAACGTCCCACACGATTGCTCGGCGTGCCTGGGGAAGTCCAGAGTCCCAGGAGATGAAGGGGAGATGGTCGATGAGCTCGGCAAAAACGTCGAGCGGATTGATCGAGACCGGCCCGATCGAAACCGAAAGCACGCCGGTCAGGACGACCGCGGCAACACCAGCAATGATCCAGCTGGTACTGCCTCGGGTCGTCATGATCGCAGTGGTTAGGACGAGATGGTCGCGGTGGCTTCGACGATGATCCGGAGGAAATCGACCACTCGAGGGCCCCAGCGGCTGGCGATGTCGTCGTCGAGTTCGAAGATCCGACCTTCCTGCACGGCGGTGAGGGTGTCCCAACCAGGGCGGGCCGAGACCGTCTCGGCGTTCTGGCCACAGCACTTGGTGTCGGCCAGGAAGATGAGATCGGGGTCAGCGTCGACCAGGAACTCGGCGTTCAGCTGCGGAAACCCGAAGAACTCGCCATCGGGGTCAGCAGCGTCGGCGACGTTGGTGAGTCCGGCGATCGAGTAGACGTTGCCGATGAAGGTCGAGGTGGTGACCGAAAAGAGCGTGTCGTCGAGCTCGTGGTAGTAGGTGCCCGAGCCGGTGGCCTGGGCGGCCAGTTCGCCGACCTCGGTCTGCATGTTCAGAACCAGTTCGGCGGCCTCGGCAACGTGGCCGGTCTCGGCGCCGAGTTGCTCGATCTGGGCGTAGGTGTCGTCGATGCTCGCCGCAGCAAACTGCTGAAGAACCGGAACGCCTGCCGCGTCCATGGCAGCCACGAATTCTTCGGTGCTTCCCGAGGTGATGACCAGATCGGGTTCGAAGCCCAGGATTGCTTCGGTGTTGGGTTCAGAGGCCGAGAGATCGGTTATTGGTGCTTCTGCCGGGTAGTTCGAGAATGAGTCGACGGCTATCACCTGTTCGCCTGCGCCGATGGCGAAGAGGATCTCGGTGGACGATGGCGAGAGCGACACGATTGCGGCCGGCTGCCCGACGGCGTCGGCAGCGGCTTGTTCCTGCTCGGCCTCGGCCTCTTCCTCCATCGCTGCGTCGTCCTCAAGTGCAGCTTCTTCTTCGGCCTCGTCGGCCTCTTCCTCGATGGCGGCCTGCTCTTCTGCCTCGACCTGTACGTCAGAGCTTCCGAGGGGGTTGTCGCTGTCTCCGCCACATGCTGCGGCGATGAGCGCTGCGGTGAGCAACACGGTGATGAGGCGAATGAGTTTCATGGGAGATCTCCTGTTTCGAGGAGGCGGCTCGCTCGAACAGGCAGGGATCTGCCGCTCGAACCAACCCCATACCTCGAGGGTTTCGGTTCGTTGTTCACTCAGCTCGACCGGACTCCCAGACTCCGGGGAAGCGGAGCTGGTTTACCGTTGCGGGACAGTGCCGGAATCGAACCGGACTTCGTCTAAGCGAACAAATTGCTTCGACGCCAGTGTAGGTGCGACCGATCTCGGAGCCGCACCGGGCACTGCTGAGTAGTGATATTGACAATCGAACAAGCGTTCGATTACGGTCGCGCGCTCATGGGTTGGCGTAATCCGCCGGTTCCGTGGTCGGAGATCGAACGGCGTCTCTCCGACCGTCCTACTGGCCAACACGACAAACAGAATAAGAACAAAGGCGGGAAGAACGAACAGGGTTTTCCCGGCGATGGGGGTGACAGCCCGGCCTGGTCGCGCAAACGCGAGGAGTATCAGGCGCCGCCGCTGGTACGCACCACCAACACCACCAAGTATGCCGAGCTGCACTGTCACTCGAATTTCAGTTTCCTCGATGGAGCCTCGGACCCTGACGAGTTGGTGGAGGAGGCCGTGTCGCTGGGCCTCGAAGCCCTGGCCATCACCGATCACAACGGGTTCTACGGGGTGGTCCGCTTTGCCGAGGCGGCACGGGCTCACGGACTTCCCACCGTGTTCGGTGCCGAACTGTCGTTGGGTATGCGCGAACCGCAGATGGGGGTGGCCGACCCGGCCGGCGAGCATCTGTTGGTCCTGGCCCGCAACCCCCAGGGGTACGCCAAGCTCGGCCGGGCCATCAGCGAGGCGCAGATGGCGGGGGAGAAGGGGGCACCCCGTATCGACTTTGGCCGATTGGTCGAGTTGGGAGGAACCCATGGGGCTTCGGGGGCTGGCGATTGGCTGGTGCTTACCGGTTGTCGCAAGGCAGCGGTGCCTGCAGCCCTGGAGCGCGAAGGTCCCGCTGCGGCGGGGCGGGCGCTCGACCTGTTGGTCGAGGGGTTTGGGG
>CAZGVQ010000595.1:0-2507 GCA_964529355.1 uncultured Acidimicrobiales bacterium | reverse complement strand
TGTCGTGGTCGATCAGGAACACCGACATGGGCCTCGTGCTCAGCGTGTGCGACTACATCTACGTGCTCGACTTCGGGCAGATCATCGCCCAGGGTACGCCAGCCGAAGTCCGCGACGATCCGGCGGTGAAGGCGGCTTATCTCGGAGAACAGGCCGGCGATGCGCAGGCCGAAGCCGCCGAGCGTATGCAGCAACAACAAGCCTCGGAGGTGTCGTCATGACCGATACCGCAACCACCACGCCTACCGAAGGTTCAGCCGGGTCCCGACTGCTTGATATCAATGGCGTGTCCGCTGGCTATTCCGGTGTGGCCGTCATCCGCGACATCAATATGCACATCAACTCGGGCGAGGTAGTCGCGCTTCTTGGGCCGAACGGTGCGGGCAAGACCACCACGCTGCTGACCGTGTCGGGCCTTTTGAAGGCGCTGGAGGGTTCGGTCGATGTTCTCGGCGAGCCCACCACGTTCGGAGCACCGCACAAGACCGCCCGGCGGGGCCTTGCGCACGTTCCCGAAGACCGCTCGTTGTTCTTCGGGTTGACCGTGCAGGAGAACCTCAAGCTTGGTTTGCGCGGAAGTCGTGCCGATCAGGCCGCCGGGCTCGAGAGTGCCCTCGAACTCCTGCCGGCGCTGAAACCCCTCATGGGCCGCCGTGCCGGACTCCTTTCCGGAGGCGAGCAGCAGATGTTGGCCATGGCCAGAGCGCTGGTAGGTAAGCCAAAACTGCTACTGGTCGACGAAATGAGTTTGGGCCTCGCACCGATCATCGTGGAGCGACTGCTCCCCATCGTGCGTGATATTGCCGATGAGACGGGCGCCGGCGTGCTCATTGTGGAGCAGCACGTGCACCTGGCGCTTGAGGTGGCCGACAGGGCGTACGTGATGAGTCACGGATCCATCGTGCTCGAAGGCTCGGCCGAAGAGTTGATGGAACGCCGCGACCTGCTCGAAGCGAGCTACCTGGGCGACCTCGAAGAAGTCGCCGAAGAAGTTGCCGAAGAGATCGAAGAAACCGAGGACATGGTATGAACCTCAAACGGATACTCGACGTCGTTCATCTGGTGTTGGCGGCGCTCTACCTGTATTTCGTGTTGTTCGGGAAGTGGGCCAAGCGGGGCGACCCCGACCTGGGAGCATTCAGCTCCGAAGGCGGCGCCGGCTTCGGCATCATCGCGGTTGTTCTCGGAGTCGCGTTGGTGGTTCTGGCGCTCATGCGCATCGCCGGGAAGTCCAAGGTGCTTCCCGGGCTGGGCGTGGAGCAGCTCACGGTGGTTTTCGGACTTTCGGCAGTGATAAACCTCATCGCCTACGTCGTTGGCTGGTTGGCGGTGTTTCCCACCGGCACGGGCTGGGCGATTCCCGCGGCCTATTTCCCCGCGTCGCTGATTCCCCAATTTGGTCTCCTTACCGTCGCGCTGGCGGAGCCGGGCCAGGGCATCAAACCGCTCGAAACCGGAAAGCGCCAGGCGTTTTCACTCATCGCCCTTTTGGCCGGAATCGGTGTTGCCTTCTTCCCCTTCCTTACCTGGCTGTCATCGGGTTCGGTGAACCTCGCCGGTTTCGATAGTCGGGCCGGAAACCCGACCTCGGGACCTCGTTTGTCCTACTTCCTACTGGCGTTTGGCATCGTCATCGCGGTTGCGGCGCTCATGCGGATGCGTCCGAGAGGCCTTGCCGAGCCGGGACCAAACCTTTTGCACTCGCATGCTTTGCTCACCCTTGGGCTGGTCACGCTGCTGCTTCCCCTCGCCACGCTGATCTCGGTGTTCATGCGCGATGGACTCGACCCGGGGATCGGGCTCTGGCTCGGTCTGATAGCCGGTCTGGTTTTGGTGGGCACAGCGCTTGTCGAGAATCGAACCCGCGGCGCGGTAGCGGCCTAAGTCGACGAGCGTTGGCTGGCTACTAGTTGGCGGAAGGCCCGGCCGAACGGGATAGATGTCAGGCCATCGGGGCGGAAGATGGCGACCGCAATCATCACGAGCCCTGACACCGCTCCGCGGAGCAGGTCACCGTCGCCCGAGGTGCTGCTCAGGAGCCCACCGGGAGTGAGTAGCGCACCAAGGATGGCCCCACTGAGTCGGCCTACCCCGCCCAGGAACAGCAGCGCGACGTTGGCGATACCGGCAAGTGCACCCCATGTGGTGATCTGTAGCACGGTCTGTTGGTAGGCGGTGAGGGCTCCGGCGATGCCGGCGATGCCTGAGGCGATGCCGAAGCCCAACAACTTGGTACCCGCAACGTTGACGCCTGCGGCGGCTGCGGCGCGCTCATTGGCTCGCACCGCCAGAAATCGTCTGCCTGTTGATCCCCGTCGGAGCCCCGCCACGGCCAGCGAGGTGACCACCATCCAGAACAGGCAGAAGACAGCGAGGGTACGACGGCTGCTGAGGCCCGAATCGTCGAAGGCCACGCCCACATCGACGCCGAACCACGACGGCGGCGGAACCGTGACATTCGAACGTGCTCCGGGGCCCAGCAGCGCTTCGTTGCCCAGCACGAGCGC
>CAZGVQ010000594.1:0-2507 GCA_964529355.1 uncultured Acidimicrobiales bacterium | reverse complement strand
GAGGATCTCGCGGATGTCATCGTCAAGGACCTCGGCGGCCGTGCCGGGTAGGGACCTGAGCCCCGCGTCCATCATGCGTTTCAGGTAGCTGTCGAGGGGTTCTTCGAGTCGCTTGGCGCCTTCGGTTACTTCGAGCGCGGTGAACCCGTGCACGTGCATGTCGGGCACGGCGTTCTTTACCGCTTGGGTGACATCGATGTAGTAGTCGCCGTCGAAGTCGGGATGGATGCCGCCCTGCAGGCAGACTTCCGTGGCGCCCATCTCGGCGGCTTCGCGCACGCGGTCGGCGATGTCGTCGATGGTGAGGAGGTATGGCGTACCTCGCAGGTTCAGGCTCAGTGGCCCTTTGGAGAAACCGCAGAACCGGCACTTGAATGTACACACGTTGGTGTAGTTGATGTTTCGGTTGGATACCCAGGTCACCACATCGCCAACCGCCTCGGCGCGAAGCTGGTCGGCCACTTCGGCCACGGCGTTCACCTCGGGACCGCGGGCCGAGAACAGCGTGACGATCTCTTCATGGCCGACCTCCTGGCCGGCCGCCACACCTTGGAGGACTTCGCCCACCGCGCCACCAGCCGCCGCGGAGCCGGGTATGAGTTTCGGGGGTTCGTTGTTCGAGCCTGAGTACCACTGCGTCGACTCTTCGCCCACCACGAGCACGTCGGCGCCATCGTTGGCTTTGGCGTTCTCCATGGTCTTCTCGGGAAGAAGCGAGCCCGGGTCGTCGCGACCCAGCGACTCGGCGTCGGACCGGTCCATCACGGGAAATCGTAGATTGGGGTCGAGCCAGGTGTCGGAGTCCAGAGCGAACTCGGGGTAAATCGTCAGCCGAGGAGCAAGGACTTTGCCCTGGGCCTGCGTGACGGCTTGAAGTCGATCAAGGTCGGGCCACGGGCGTTCGGGGTTCACATGGTCAGCGGTCACCGGGGAGACGCCGCCCCAGTCATCGATACCGGCGTCGAGAAGATCTCCGAACTCGTCGGACAGGTTGGGTGGCGCCTGAAGGTGGATCTCGGCCGGCAGGATGATGCGGGCCAGGGCGATGGCCTCGAGGTAGGTGTCGCGTGGGCAGGGCGGATGTTTGCGCATCCCGGTGCCGGCTTTGGGGAGGAAGTTCTGCACGATGACTTCCTGCACATGGCCATGGCGTCGATGCGACGCGGCGATGGCTTCGAGAGCGTCGATGCGATCCTGTCGCGATTCGCCGATACCGATGAGGATGCCCGTGGTGTAGGCGATCTTGAGTTCACCGGCGGCTTCGAGGGTGGCCAGGCGCCGCTCTGGTGTCTTGTCGGGCGAGCCGCGATGTGCGTCGAGATCGGGGTTCAACGACTCGATCATCATGCCCTGGGAGGGTGAATATGGACGGAGCTTTGCAAGCTCGTCTGTCGACAAGGCACCTGCGTTGGCGTGAGGGAGCAGGCCGGTCTCCTCGAGTACCAGCTTTGTCATGGCGGCGAGGTAGTCCACCGTCGACTCATACCCGTGTTCGGCCAGCCATTCGGCCGCTGCCGGATAGCGCAGCTCGGGTCGTTCGCCCAGGGTGAACAGCGCCTCATGACACCCGACCTGGGCGCCAGCTCGTGCAATCTCGAGCACTTGGTCGGGCGAAAGGAACACGTCGTCGAGTCGGGCCGGGGGCTGGGCGAAGGTGCAGTAGCCACACTTGTCCTGGCACAACATGGTGAGCGGGATGAACACCTTTGGCGAGTAGGTGATCCGGGTGCCGTACTGGCGATCGCGAATATCGCGCGCCGCCGCCATGAGGGCGTGCAGCGGCGCGTCGGTAGACGTGGCTGTTGGAGTGGTGATGGTCATGCTTCCCCCGGTGCGGCCGCAGCCGTACTTTGAATGTGTTCAGAGTCAATTTCGATCGCGCATTGTGGGCAGTGCACGCCATGAGTGATCGGCGTGCCGCAGTCGTCGTGCACCAGCACGTTGTCGCGGTGCCCATCGGTCCGCCATTGTTCGCCCCAGTGCATCAGTGCGATCAGCACCGGTGACAGCGAGCGGCCCTTCTCGGTGAGCTGATACTCATAGCGGACCGGGCGTTCCTGGTATTGCACCTTTTCAGCAACGTCATGGTCGACCAGGCGGCCGAGACGATCCGACAACAGGTTTTTGGCGATGCCCAGGTCGCACTGGATCTCACTGAAGCGGAGCTTCCCGCGAAACATCGCCCGCAGAATCAGCAGCGTCCAACGATCGCCAACAACATCCAGCGTGAGCTGAATACTTGAGAGCTCCTGTGGTTGGGTGTCGGTGGTCGCCATGCCTGACGCACTGTAGGGCCAGTGGGTATCAATTTGCAACCAACTCGGTAGTTTTTTGCAACCTGCTGGTCTTTCTGCGACGCACAGGGTGCCGCAGCCCACCGGCTGACTGACAACACCTCTCCGGCGGCGTTCCGAAGTTAACCAAAGGTGCCAGGCACCTTTGGTTAACTCGAACGACCAGAAGGACCGGGGTCGTCCGGAGCGGGCGGAGGACGACCCCGGTCCTTC
>CAZGVQ010000593.1:0-2520 GCA_964529355.1 uncultured Acidimicrobiales bacterium | reverse complement strand
CTCCAAACACTGACTCCCCCGACGTAAGGAACGCCGAAAGATCTATGGCATTCGACCCGAACGAGACCAACGACGACTTCGCCGTGCCAGCAACGCCAACCGGGTTGTCCGAAGACTCCGACCCGGATCTGGGCAACATCAGCGACGCGCTTCCCGCTGCCGATCAGTCGGACCCGGTGTGGGCCAGCGACGACACCGCCGAGGTGGCAGCTCCCTACGAACCCACCGAAACCTTCGAACCCACTGCCACGTACGAACCCGCTGAGGCCTACGAACCGGAAGAGATCGCCCTCGTCTCCGAGTTCTCCAGCGAAGACCTCACCGGCATCGCCGTGGCTTCCGGGCAGGATCCAGCGGTGCTCGAAACCGCCCTGTTCGAAATCAAGAAGGTCATCGTTGGCCAGGAGCGCATGCTCGAACGGCTCCTGGTGTGCGTGTTGGCCCGCGGACATTGTCTCCTCGAAGGTGTACCTGGTGTCGCCAAGACCCTTGCGGTCGAGACGATGGCCAAGGTGACCGGCGGAACCTTCGCCCGGCTCCAATTCACCCCCGACCTTCTTCCGGCCGACATCGTCGGTACCCGGATCTATCGAGCGTCGAGCGAGACGTTCGACGTCGAGCTCGGACCGGTCTTCGCCAACTACGTACTCGCCGACGAAATCAACCGAGCCCCGGCCAAGGTGCAGTCAGCCCTTCTCGAAGTCATGGCCGAGAAGCAGGTGTCCATCGGTGGCGAGACCTATCCGGCGCCATTGCCGTTCCTGGTGCTCGCCACGCAGAACCCCATCGAATCCGAAGGCGTCTACACCCTTCCCGAGGCCCAGCGCGACCGTTTCCTCATGAAGGTCCTGGTCGAGTACCCGAGCCCGGCCGAAGAGGTCGACATCGTGTATCGCATGGGCGTCGCTGCCCCCGAGCCAACCCAGATTCTCGAACCCGAGCAGATCATGGCTCTTCAAGCAGCCGCCGACGCCACCTACATCGACCGAGCGGTGGTCGACTACGCCGTCAACCTGGTGCTGACCACCCGCAACCCCGAGATGATGGGTCTTCCAGATCTGTCCGAACTCCTCACCTATGGTGCCAGTCCCCGAGCCAGCCTCGGCCTGGTGCGGGCCGGCCGGGCCCTCGCCTTCATGCGGGGCCGCACCTATGTGATGCCCCAGGATGTGTTCGACGTCGCCCCCGAGGTCCTGCGTCACCGGCTGGTTCTCAGCTACGAAGCGCTGGCTCGCGATATCAGCGCCGACCAGATCCTCTCGCGAATTCTCAGCACCATCCCTGCACCCCAGGTGTCCCCACAACAGGACGTCGCCAGCTACTGATGGCCACTCATCCATGAGTACCACCGAGCAACCATCGAATCGCGAGGTTCTTCGACGCCTCGAACTCGATGTCTCGCGCCGACTCGACGGTCTGCTGCACGGCGACTATCGGGGGCTGTCCGCCGGACATGGCTCCGAACCCGGCGAGACCCGCGAATACGCTCCGGGCGACGACGTTCGGCGCATCGACTGGAACGTCACGGCGCGAAGCCAGCAGACCCACATTCGCGAGTCGGTGGCCGACCGCGAACTCGAAACCCGGGTGCTGCTCGACCTCTCCCCCAGCCTCGACTTCGGCACCGTACAATGGGAAAAACGCGAACTCGCACTGGCCGTCGCCCAGGCCCTCGGCGTCATCACTGGCAAGGTCGGCAACCGGTTCGGCGCCCTTGCACTTCATGCCGACGGAGCAATGGAGATTCCATCCCGAGGCGGCCGAGCCCACCTGATGTCACTTCTTCATCAGCTTCGAAGCCTCAGCCGCGGATCCGAAGGTCCGGTCAACCTCACCGACGGCATCAACCGGATGAGTTCAACCGCCCGCCGAAGCGCCTTGATGATCGTGGTGTCGGACTTTCTCTCCAAGGACCCGTGGGACGAGGCACTCAAACGACTCTCCGTGCGCCACGAAGTCGTCTGCATCGAGGTAGCCGACCCTCGAGAACTCGAACTACCCGATGTCGGACTCATCGACCTGGTCGACCCGGAGTCCGGAAGAACCCTCGAAATCCAGAGCAGCAACGCCGATGTGCGCAATAAGTTCGCCGCCCTGGCCATGGCCCAGCGTGCCGAGCACGAAACTGCCATCCGCGCGGCCGGCTCTGACCATCTCTTTCTCCGCACCGATCAGGACTGGCTCCTCGAGCTCGCCAAGTTCATCGGTCTCCGCAAGCGCCGCAAAGGCGCAAACCCAACCGTTGGGGCTTCATGAGTTTCTTCCATCCCTCGCGTCTACTTCTGCTACTTGTCGTCCTTGCGCTGGCCGCCGCCTATGTGTGGGTGCAGAGCCGGCGCAAGCAATACGCGCTCCGGTTCACAAACCTCGACCTGCTTGCCGAGGTAGCGCCGGCTCGGCCCGGCTGGCGGCGCCACGTGCCGGCCATCGGGTTTCTCACCATGCTGGCTGTGCTGGTGGTGGCGTTCGCCGACCCGGCCACCGAGCGACGCGTTCCGCGCGAACGCGCCACTATCGTGC
>CAZGVQ010000592.1:0-2523 GCA_964529355.1 uncultured Acidimicrobiales bacterium | reverse complement strand
AAGATGGTGTCGGCACCCGGTTTGCCTTTGATGATGTCGTCGCCGGTGCCGCCCTCGATGCGGTCTTTCCCGCCGCCGCCCTGGATGCGGTCGACGCCGGCGTCACCGAAGAGTTGATCGTTGCCGCCCAGTCCGCGGATGCTGTCGTCGCCTATCCCGCCGCGGATGATATCGATACCGGTTCCGTTACCGCCGCGGATGATGTCGTTACCCGCTTCGCCCCAGATGGTGTCGTCACCCTGGCCTCCGTCGATGGTGTCGTTGCCGTCACCACCAAAGATGATGTCATTCCCGGCGCGGCCCTTGATGACGTTGTCGGTGCTGTTGGCGCAGATGAAGTCGTTACCGGTGGTTCCGGTGATCTCTTCCTGGGTGCCACCCGAGACGTCGATCACGTTGTATCCAGAAGGCACTGCTTGCCCGCACACAGTTGCTTGCGCGCTGGCGGTTGGTGTTCCCACCAACAACGCCGCTATCAAGCTCAACACCGATACCGCTGTGAGGGCACCCAAAACAGGTCGCACCCGGGCACCATGACCCGACAAACCAAACATCAAAAACTCCGCCTACGTAGTCCCACAAACTCGACCGCCCGCGCGGCCCGCAAACGAAAAGCTAACCCACAGGGGCCAGCTACCAGAAATACCGCACCAATACTGCCAGCCTCTTCGAGGGGGGCTACTCGCTGCTTTCGAGCATGACGCTCTCGTCGTGAGCGGCGGCAGCAGCGGCAGCAGTGTCGATGAGCTCTTTGGCGGTTCGGCGAAGACCAAACGAGTCCAGCGGTTTCACGACCCAGGCATCGGCTTCGCTTTGGGTGGCCAGAAACTCATCGACCGCCCGGTCGAGAAGCATCAGCACCGGAGCATCGGGCAGCCGACCCTCGCGAGCCTCCTGTTTCACCAACAGGCTGGTGGCCATACCGCCCATATTGCCGATCTGCAGGTCGAGAATCACCAGTTCGGGGTCGACTTCGGTCATTGCCTCGGGCACATTGGCGCCCTCGCGAACCCGGAATACCTGGTGATCGGCGCCAAGGGTGGCGTCGATCTCGTCGTAGAGCCAGTCGGCGTCGGTGGCAAGAAGAACTTTGGCCATCCGCTTAGAGTAGCGCCCGAAAACACCAACTCTGCCACCGTGTTTGATTTCACTGAACCAAACGTATTGCCGTGGCGTCAGACCAGTACGGGTGGGGTACCCTATGTTTTCCAGATTCGGAAAGCCTCCGAACCAACCGAGGAGTAATTCGTGCTCGAGATTCATGTCGAGTCCACCGATAGCTACACCATTGCTCGTCCCGTAGGCGAGCTTGATGCCTATACCGTTGGCGATTTTCGCGAGAAGCTCACCGAGCTGGCCGAGACTTCGCAACTACTCATCGACCTGTCTGAAGTCCCCTTCATGGACTCGGCCGGTTTGGGCGCGCTTATCGGCGGAATCCGTCGGGTCCGCGACAACGATGGCGCCGTCGCGGTGGTCAGCGCACGGGCCACCCTCACCCGGTTGCTTCAGACCACCGGATTCGACCGCATCGTGCCGGTCACCGAAACCGTCGACGAAGCGGTAGAAGCCCTCAACAACCCCGAGCTTCAGTCGTAGCCGTTCGCTTCGCTCACTTACGGAGATTTTGGCTGCGCGCCGTTCGCTTCGCTCACTTACGGAGATTTTGGCTGCGCGCCGTTCGCTTCGCTCACTTACGGAGATTTTGGCTGCGCCAAAACTCCCGGCCGTTCACCCCGATACCAAAGTGAATGGGGTCTGACACGTTATTCACTTTGGGGGAACATTTCGGTGGCTAGTTGGGCCATGCCTTCTAGGTCGTGGACGTCGGTTGCCAGTAGCGGTACGCGTACCAGTACGGGTTGGCCGTCGACCTGATCGAGGAGCGACTCGATGTGGATCTGTTCGCGGTCGGCTAGTGCGTGCAGCTCGTCGTGGGCTTGAAGAAACGGTTCGAACTCGGGGGCTCGCGGTCGACGATTGAGCCGCACGAAGTCGGGCTGCAGGAGGTTCATGACCACCGCGGCGACATCGAGGTCGTTGTCGGATAGTTGTCGGGCCAGATACGCAGCCTCGATGGTGGTGTCGCGGCGCGCTGAGGCCACGAGGACAAAAGCGCAGGCCTCGCTGGCCAGCAACTCCATCACCCGCTGCGACCGTTCTTTGAAGCCGTCTTCCATGCCTTCAAAGGCCTGGAAGAACGCGACCACGTCCTCCACAACGTCGCCCCCAACCACCTTCGATAACTGCTTCAGCAGCACCTGGCTGGCTCGCATCAACGACCTTGTCGGTGCCATGAGCGCCTTGTACAACCAGTGGTCGAGAAGCCGGGCCAACATGTTGGGCGAGTCGAGAAATGCCAGGGCGTTGCGGCTCGGCGGAGTGTCCACGATCACCAGGTCGTAGTCGCCGTCCTCAGCCAGCTCGTACAGCTTCTCCATGGCCATGTACTCCTGTGTGCCCGAAAGCGCGTTGGAGATGTTGCCGTAGAAGTCATTGCCCAGAATTCGCTGAGCCTGCTGC
>CAZGVQ010000591.1:0-2527 GCA_964529355.1 uncultured Acidimicrobiales bacterium | reverse complement strand
TTTTACGACCTAGCGGTTCTCGAGGAGTTCCTGGGCTTCCAGCCACTGCTCTTCAAGGTCGGCCAGTTCCGCCTCAACCGCCGACAGCTGGGTGCCCAGTTCGGCCAGCTGCTCGTGATCGGTCGTCGCCACCAGCGCGTCGGTGAGTTCGGCCTTTCGTCGCTCGAGGGGCCGCATGGCCTTCTCTGCTTCCTTCACCCGATGCCGCAGCGTGCTGTGCGACGGCCCGCCGGCAGCGCCACCGTTGCCGTCCCTGCCCGTATCCGCGCTGCCATGCCCCTTGCTGGCAGCCTCGTTCGCTACCCCCGGGGCGACACCCAGCCGTTTGGTTGCGTCGGGTTTGGCAGTCGATACGTCGAGCGGGCCACCCACGGCCAAGGTGGTCTCAATCGTGCGGTCGAGGAATGCTCGGTCGTGGCTCACCACGACCAGCGCTCCGGGCCAGTCGTCGAGGAAGTCCTCGAGGACGCGAAGGGTGTCGAGGTCAAGGTCGTTGGTGGGCTCATCGAGGAACAGCACGTTCGGCCGCTCGAGCAGAACCATCACCAACTGCAGCCGACGGCGCTCGCCACCCGACAACAACTCGATGGGCGCAAACTGCGCATCGCTGTCGAACCAGAAACTCTCCATCAGTCGCACGTCGGCCCAATCGGGTTCGCCGTCGCCGCCGATCACGGCGTCGCGTAGCCGTTGCTTCGGATCGAGGTCTCGACCGACCTGGTCGTAGTACCCGAGCTTCACCGTCGGTCCGTGAGTGACCGTGCCTTCATCGGGTTGTCGGCGCTGCGCCATGATGTCGAGCAACGTCGACTTGCCGGCGCCGTTCGGACCGGTGATCCCGAGACGCGCACGACGGTCGAGGAGCAGGTCGATTTCGGCAAAGAGTTCGCGGCGCGGCTCGTCGGTGTCGGTCCCGCCGATGCTGTGCCCCACACCGGCCAGGTCGATCACTTGATCGCCCAGCCTTGGCGTACCCAGGTGAAGGTCGAGCTCGGTTCCGCGTGCGGCCTCCTGGGGCTTGGTGTTGATGAGTTCGGTCGCGCTCTTGATGCGCGATTTCGATTTTCGGGTCCGGGCCGGCGCGCCGCGGCGGAGCCATGCCAGCTCCCGGCGGGCAAGGTTCTTGCGAACGTCTTCGGCCTTGGCCGCCGCGTCCTCGCGCGCAGCCTTCGCTTCGAGATACGAGGCGTAACCGCCTTCATGCACAAACCCGGTGCCTCGGTCGAGCTCGAGAATTCGGGTGGTGACCCGGTCGAGCACATGCCGATCATGGGTGACGAACAACAGCCCGCCGGAGAAGCCGGCCAGGCGCTGTTCGAGCCATGCGATCGCGTCGACATCGAGGTGGTTGGTTGGCTCGTCGAGCACCAGCAGGTCGGCTTCGGTCACCAGCGTGCGGGCCAACGCAGTCCGCTTGGCCTCACCACCGCTCAGTTGCGAAACCGCAGTATCGAGAAACCCCGCCATTCCCAAACGATCGAGCACCGCCTCGCCCTCCCACGCGTGGCCGACCGCTTCGCGGACCGTGCCCGCACCCAGGTCGGGATTCTGCCCCAGCGCGGCTATGCGAACGCCACGGCCCCACCGAACCGAGCCCTGCTCGGCCTCGCGCGCTCCTGTAAGCACATCGAGCAGGGTGGACTTACCGGTACCGTTGAGACCGACAATGCCAATACGGTCCCCGGCATGCACGGTGATCGAAAGATCGGCAAAAAGCGTGCGTCCCGGTCGGGCCATTCCGATTGCGGTGGCATCGACCAGAACCATGCCGCTCATCATTACCCGGCCCGAAGGCCATTCCCAACAGGGACGCCAAGAGCCCCGACCCGAGAAAACTCGGGCCGGGGCTGCGCACTCCACATTCCAGGGTGCCGGTGTGTCGTGCGGCAGCCTCGCCGGGGGAAGGACGGCCCAAAGAGCCGCCCGACGAGGCTGAAACTTTGTCGAGGCTGGTTCAACAGCCCCGACTGGTGGTCAACCCACTATGGACCCCCGAGCAGCATTCCGAAATGGGTAATTTGGCCCATGGTTGGCCAAACCACTGTCGCCACTTCCGCACCATGGGCACCTTTGCCGTAGTGTCCACGATGTCCGCTAAAGGCGCGAACTCGCCCGTTCAGCGTTCGCGAACTCACTGTTCGTGACCCAACCTTCCCCTTCGATAGCCTATGACCATGACCAACCCACCCCGCCCCGGCTATTGGCTGGCCAACGACGGCAAGTGGTACCCACCCGAGCTTCATCCCGACCGGATTCGTGAGCGACTCGCCGCCGAACGCGAGGAATCGCGTGCCGCAGAGAGCGCCGCTTTGCCACCGGCCACGAGTCGGGCTGAATCCCCAACTGCGTCAGAAGCTATGCAGCCAGAGGTCGCGCAGTCCGAGGCACCGCTCGCATCGCCGATGCCTCATCCTTCGACTCCCCCGCTAGCGGAGACCGCTGAGACTCCCGAGTCCTTTGTCGACGGTCCCACCGATTCCGAGCTCCGAGAAATCGAACGCGCCGAAGCCGACCTCGACGAGATCGA
>CAZGVQ010000590.1:0-2532 GCA_964529355.1 uncultured Acidimicrobiales bacterium | reverse complement strand
TCGTAGGACTGCTGCTTGGATTTCCATAGCTGAACAGTAGGTCGTTTGTGTCCAAGCAGGAAGTGGACCGCCGCTTGACTAGGTGAGTCCGAGACGCTCGAGTTGCTCGTCGGGGGCTCCGACCGATTGCAGCTCGGATCGCAGATGATCGAGGAGGTCACCGGCAACCTTCTCGGTTGCCCGGTTTTCCTGTTCGTCGGGGTCAACGTCGAGATCGAAGAGAAAGTGCCGGTCGACGCACTTATCGTTCATGAACATGGGCAACATGTCGCCGGGCTGAAATGGCTGGCGGATCACCGGCACGGTCGAGCCGGGCATGAAGTCGAGCCAAGCTCGCTCGTCCGGCCGCGGGAGCATCTCTAGCCCGGGGACATGCACCGGCATGGTCGACCACCGGTTCGACCACATCGACGCCGGGAAGTTGTCGTCGACCGCACCGCGGGCCAGCTTGTGTTGACCGTCGGTGAGCTGAACCCACCCTCCGTAGTAGCCGCCGAGTACCCAGTCGCGAATCGAGTCGGCTTCACCGGTGAGCAACGGCACCATCGAGTTCCCGTGGGTGCGATGCTCAACCTCTACCCCGAAGACATCGGCGAGCGTGGCAAAAAGGTCGACGTTGGTGGTGAGCGCGTCGATCGTGTCGCCACCGGGGTTACCGGGCCAGTGGATGAGTAGTGGCGTGTGACCGAGCGGTTCGAACTGCGGTACGCCGGGCTTGCCCCAGATGTCGCGGCCTTCGCGCTCGTCGCCCAGAAAGTGCCCGTGGTCGGTGCACACGATGAGCACGGTGTCGTCCCAGAGGTTCCGCTCGTCGAAGGCCTCGAGAACCTTGCCGAACCAGTGGTCGATCATCGACAACTTCGAGCCGTAGTTGGCGCGGATATGGCGCCCTTCAGCCTCGGTGATGTGGCCGTCGCTGATGCCCCCATCGATATATGGCGGCCAGAAAACGAACTCGTCGTCCCAAGGCTGGTCTTCGTACCGGCCAGCCCAGGGCGCGGGCGTGTCGAAGGGTTCGTGTGGGTCGAATTCGTCGACGAAGAGGAACCACCGGTCGTGGTGCGGGGTGGCTTCGGTGAGAAAGCGCGCCGCGGCGTTCATGGTCCGCGGGCCCGGATAGTCCTCCTCGGTGCGGAAGAAGGTGCGCGAGCGGTCGTAGCCGCGTTCCATATCGAAGCCCAGCAGCTTCTTGAAAAACCAACCGCCACCCCGGGCAGGCATGGCCGGCGTACCCACCCAGGTCGGGTCTTTGTGGGTTCGCCAGAGGTCGCCCTCGTGGCCGCGTACGTAGTCCCAGCCGTCGAAGTCGGTGTGGTAGTTCTCGCCGCCCGCTTCAAAGAGGTGGGGATGATCGGTGACGAGCGTGCTGGTGACGCCGGCGCTGTGTAGCACCGCCGTGATGGGCTTCTCCCACGCCTCGATCGAACCCCAGGGCTTCCACAAAAAATCGAGCGCTCCGCAGAGGATGTCGTGTCGAGCCGGCATACAGGGCAGTGACCCGGTGTAGTGCCGGGTGAAGCGGGTCGCGTGTTGGGATGCGAAGCGGTCGAGGTTGGGCGTGGCAAACTCCTCGCCGCCGTAGCAGCCCAACATGTGCCGATTGAGCGAATCGAGCAACACCACAGCGACGTTCTTTGGCTCCAACGCTTCCTCCTCGGAGGTTGAGATACCTTGCTTGCCAGCAAAGTAGTCAAGCAACCAAAATCGATCGAAATCAGGATTGACCACGTGATCACCCAATTCACCGCAGATGATGTGCCCGATCAGCGCGGGAAGACGATCTTCATAACCGGAGCGAACACCGGTGTCGGCTTCGAGACGGCGAAGGTACTTGCCCACAAGGGAGCGCGGGTTCTTCTCGGGTGTCGCAATACCGACAGGGGCAACGAAGCCGTAGCCCGAATAGTCGGCGCACACCCTGAAGCCGACGTTGAACTCATCCACCTGGATCTGGCCGACCTGGCCAGCGTGCGTCGGGCCGCCGAAGCCGTTGGTCGGGAACCCCAGCTCGACGTGCTCGTGAACAACGCCGGCGTCATGTGGAACCCCAAGACCCTCACCGCCGACGGCTTTGAATCCCAATTCGGTGTGAATCACCTCGGCCACTTCGCTCTCACGGGCCTGCTCCTTCCCAACCTCGAAGCAGCCCCGAGCAGCCGGATCGTCACGGTCTCGAGCACCGGCCACAGGCTCGGTCGGGGCGAGATCTTCTTCGACGACATCAACGCGGAAGGTAGCTACCACCCTCGCAAGCGGTACTACGCCAGCAAGCTCGCAAACCTGCTCTTCACCTACGAACTCGATCGGCGGCTTCGAGGGGCGGGCTCATCAAGCATCGCCGTAGCGGTGCACCCCGGTGGATCCGACACCGAACTTACTCGTCACCTTCCGCCGTTCCTTCAACGCTCGTTCAAGCTCATGGCGCCGGTGATGAACACCGCAGCGCAGGGTGCCTGGCCCAGCGAACTCGCGGCGACCGCTTCGGGTGTTGAGGGTGGTCAGTACTTCGGCCCGAGCAGGTATGCAGAACTT
>CAZGVQ010000589.1:0-2538 GCA_964529355.1 uncultured Acidimicrobiales bacterium | reverse complement strand
GGAGCAGACAGTTCCACGTTGCGAACTCGCGGAAGCCCGGGACCTTCAAGATCCATTTCTGCGACGGGTAGTAGCGTGGGACAGCGTCGACAAGTCGGAGTTGTTCGTGGTCGTCGATGAGTTCGAGAACCTCGGCGATGTAGGTAGGGAACAAGCCGACGCCCGGAACATTCCCCGGCGGGGGTCCGAAGAACCTTTCGTACATCATCGGCCCGCGCGTTGTCCCGAGGAGGTGGAGCGGCGCGATGTCGTGTCCGCCATAGGGCGACCACCAGTTGGTCCACGAAACCCATGCCCAGCCGCCGGGTTTTACGACCCGAGCCATCTCGTCGAACGCGGTCGGCACCGACGGCACGTGCTCGATCACGTTGGAGCAGAACACGCCGTCGAAGGACTGATCGTCGAAGGCGAGCGCCATACCGTCGCTGACGATCGCGGGAATCGCCTTTGAACCGGCCTGCCGGGCGATTTCGTGCTCCACATCGATGGACACGACCGACGCGCCGTTGTTCATCATGGCGGCCGCGTTGTGCCCCGACCCCGAACCGAAGTCGAGAACCCGTTTGCCCGCGAGCTCGAATGGCATACGGTCCATGGTGAGCGCGGCGAGCTTTTCATAGAACGGGTCGGGGTCGCTGCGTTCTTTCAGAAAGAGGCGCAAGATTTCTACGCTCTGTTTCGTCGTACCCATATTCGGTCCAATCTAGTGCGGCAACCTCTCGGCGAACGAAGAGGTGTCCTAGGCCAGAGCGTCGGCGGGTTCCCCGAAGATGCCGTGGGTATCCGTGGTATCCACGACCCCGCGTGCATCGACGCTCCATCGACCGGCATAGCTGCCGCCTAGCCGGTCGGCCAACCGTGCGCCGATGTCGGGCACGGTGCTCCATCGAGCGCCCGGAAGGAGCACGTGGACGACGCCGTCGCCAGCAAACGTTGCGTCAGTGGTGCGAACCAGTTGAGCAACCTCCTTCGCCGCGACGGCCATGTCGGCGCTTAGCCCCTCGATCGTCAAGCCCGTGATCACGGCTTGATGATTTCCTCGGACCCGGCGGTGCACAAGGTCGACGGCGGTTCGCACCGAGTCGGCGACTGGGTGCACCTTTGAACCGGGAACTTCGGTCCATCGCACTGGCACTTCGGCGATCGAAAGACCCATGTTCGCTGCGAGCGAGAGGATCTCGACGTCCTGGGCAAAGCCGTCCTCTTCACTGAGATGGAAGAGCACCTTTGCCTCAGGTCCGCGGAATGCCTTGAAACCGCACTGGGTGTCGGTGAGGCCAAGCGGGGTCAGTTGGCGAATCATCCAGTTGAAACCAATACCCATGACGCGACGGTGACGGGAGCCCGACGAGACTTCGGACCCGGCACTAACCCGGGAGCCGATTGCAATAGCGTGATCGCCGAGAGCCGCGAGGACCGTTGCAAGATCGCGGAGATCCGTGGCCATGTCGGCATCCATAAACACCACACGAGAGCCACGGGTAGCTGCGACGCCGGTTCTTAGTGCTGCGCCTTTTCCTCGGTTCACTTCGAGTGACAAGACCTGGGAGTTCGGATACCTGTCGAGGTACCTCTCGGCGACCTCGGCGGTTGCGTCGCTGCTTCCGTCATCGACGAGGATCACCTCGGTTTGTTCCACGTCGACGTACTCCGGGAGTGTTTGGAGCAGAGGAGGGAGGCGAGTGGCCTCATTGAAGGCCGGGATGACGATTGATAGCGAGGGGCCGACCTTTTCACCGGAGTCTTCCGGCATCGGCCAATCGCTGGTCACCGTGGACGCAGGGGTCGTAGCGACGTCGGCTCGCTGGTTGAGGTGCTTTGTTCCGAGGCTCCAAGTGGCGGGGCCACGTCGTTGCTGATGCAGCGACACCGCCTCCTCCAGTACTTCCTCGACCAACCCGATCTGGTCGACCGCCAACAACGACATCGCAAAGCTCCTGGCTTCGGCGCCGAGGCGGGAGCGCAGCTGAGCGTCGGAAGCGAGTGCAACCCACGATGCGATGAACTGCTCTTCGCTCGATGCCAGCAATCCGCTCTCGCCATCACGGATGGCTTCGCGTACGCCGGGCACGTTGAAACCGAGCGAGGGCGTTCCAGCAAGTCCAGCCTCGGAGATGACCATTCCCCAGCCCTCGCGTGCCGCGGAATGCACCAGAGCCCAGGCGTCGGCGAATAGGTCGGACTTTGCCTGTTCGCTGATGAAGCCGGTGAACTCAACGCCTTCGCTGGCTTGTGCTTCAAGGGCAGCCCGATCGGGGCCGTCGCCGATGATGACGAGTCGCCCGCCGGTGTGGGGGCGCACCTTCTCCCAGAGCTGCAGCAGCAGGTCGATTCGTTTCCCAGCCGCCAAGCGGCCGGCAGCCACGAACAGCGGTTCATCGTGCTCGCTGAGCGAGCCCTGTGTGCCGCTGTCGAGGGAGGCCTCACTCATCTCAGGCTGATAGGGAACGTGTCGGAGCCGGTCACGATGAAATCCCATCGCAACCAGCTCATCGTGGATTGAGCTGGTGCCGGTGATGATCAGACTGTTTCGGTAGG
>CAZGVQ010000588.1:0-2539 GCA_964529355.1 uncultured Acidimicrobiales bacterium | reverse complement strand
AGCATGTCGGTATAGCCGCGGACCCGCTCTGCGTGACCGCGGGTCATCTTGTCGTGTTTCGACAGCAGACCAATGAGTTCCAGCATCTGGGCAGCAACCGAATCGTCGCCCGAAAGTGCGCCACCCTGTTCCTGGATCGCCTTGATCCGCTTCTTGGTTTGGGTGGTCGTGCCGCTGCGCAACGCTGTTGAGAACCGGTTCGGCGCCTCATCGGGGAAGATCAAACTCAGCCGATACAGCAGCGCCAAGGGCGTGAGCCGCCTGGTCAGTTGTTCGAGCAGTCGCACCAGCGCTGTTGCCAGCGCCGTGAGTCCCAACCACCAGAGCCAACGATTTATCCCGAGCCGCTCCGGCGGGAACTTCTGCGACGCCCAGAAGCCAAAGAGCAGTGACCCCGCCAGCGGAAGCACCCAGAGAACCACCCGAATGGCGTTGGCGAGCGCGGGATGTCCACTCCACGTCCTGGCGGTTGAAGCGTTGCCGTAGTCAATCTGGGTGGGCCCAGATCCACTGCTCATCTATTGGTTATCGAGCGATTCGAGGCCCGGCCTAAGCACCAAAAACGAACGTGCTCTTAGAACACGGTGTAGCCACCGTCGACACACACTTCCTGACCCGTGTGATACGTGAGGGTCGGGTCAGCCAGGAAGGCACCCACCTCGCGGAATTCGGCCGGATCGGCCCAGCGCCGCACCGGGGTGCGTTTCATCGTCGCTTCACGGAAGACGTCGTTCTCATAGGCCAGGCTGGCCAACTCGGTGATCGTCCAGCCCGGAAGCAGCGCGTTCACCCGGATCTGATAGCGGGCCAGTGCCACGGCCAATGCTCGCACCAGGCCATTCACCCCGGTTTTCGCCGTTCCGTACGCTTCGTTCCCCGCGGCGCCATGAATTGCCGACGTCGACGAGACCGCCACGAGGCTCCCACCCTCGCCCTGTTCGATCATGAACTTCGCTGCTTCACGAAGCGTGAGAAACACGCCATCGAGGTTGACCGCCATCACCGCCTGCCACTCCTCGAGAGAGGTATCGACAAACTTTTTGCCAAAGCCACCGCGCCCGGCGTTCGCGAACACACCATCGAGGCGGCCAAAGTCAGCAACCGATGCCCCCATCGACTCGACGACCTGTTCCTCGTCGCTCACATCGCACGCGTGCGAGGTGGCCCGGCCACCAAGCTCTTCGATTCGGGCTACCGCTTCGGCGTTCTTGTCGGCCCGGCGGCCCCAGATGACTACCGAGCCACCGGCGAGCGCGATCCCTTCGGCCATGCCCAGGCCAATGCCGCTGTTGCCTCCGGTGATGATGAACACTTTCCCCGTGAGATCAGCCATGGTGCAGTATTGCCGACCTCGCGCCGACTGGAAATTTTGGCGGTTTCGGTGCAAGGCGAGGCATGCTTTGGCATGAGCGATACCCAAACGGCCGCACCATTCGACGTTCGCGAAAGGCTGGTCGACCTGATCGGCTCCGGCACCACCGACATGGCGGCATCGACCCTGCAGGTCCCTCTCGATCACTATCGCGATCCCGTTCGCCATCAACTCGAGATCGACAAGCTGTTTCGAGGCTCGCCTCTGCTCGCCGCACCTACCGCCGCCATACCCAACCCAGGCGATTTCACGGTGCGCGACGTGCTGGATCGATCGCTACTCATCACCCGAAGCGAGAACGGCGAGGCAAACGTGGTGCTGAATTACTGCACACACCGAGGCGCGCTGGTGGCCGAGGGCGAGGGTTGCACCCGACGCCATAGGTGTCCGTATCACGCATGGTCGTTCGATCCCGCCGGGACGTTGGTGGGCATGCCCGGTGCCGAGGGATTCGATGACCTCGACCGCAACGACGCAGGTATGGTTCGCCTGCCCACCGTCGAAGCCCATGGATTCATCTGGTACACCCTCGACCCCAATGGCAGCGTCGACATCGAGGCCGATCTCGGATCGTTTGGCGCCGAACTCGCCCGGTGGGGCTACGAGTCCTTCTGGAAGGTGACCACGATGGACCTCGAGATCGATGCCAACTGGAAGACCACTACCGAGGCGTTTGCCGAGACGTACCACTTCCCCTACGTGCACGGGGCCGGAATCGGCAATGGGGTCATCACCAATACCGCAACCTTCGATGTGTTCGACGGCTCCCACCGCCTTGGCGTTCCGCTTGTCGGAATGCGCGACCACGTGGAGAACGACGCCGAGTTCGACCCGGACTGGCACACCTCGTTGCTGTATTGGAAGTGCCCGGATCTCATGTTGGCCAATACCCCATTCGGGGTCGAGGTCATCCAAATATCCCCAACGCTCGAGGTGGGCCGAAGCCGCCTGCGTCACACCATGTTGGCGAAGTCACCGCCCACCACCGACGAAGAGCGCGAGGTCGCCGAGGCGATGTCGTCTCCGGCAGCCGACGCCATCCGCCTCGAAGATGTCCCCACGCTCACCACCTGTGGCCGCGGTCTAGCCGAAGGCGAACACGGTCACGCCACCATCGGCAAAAACGAGCCCGGCGTACAAAACGTCCACAACACGATAAACAACCGA
>CAZGVQ010000587.1:0-2545 GCA_964529355.1 uncultured Acidimicrobiales bacterium | reverse complement strand
GCCAGTACCTGGGCAAAACGCCAGCCCAAACCCGAGGTTGCGCCGGTTACCAGGGCGACTTCTCCGGCGAGGTCAGGCGAGTTGTTCGGAAGTGCGTAGTCGGTCACCGGCCCGACCTCAGCCGTTGGGGCCGAAGCCCGGCTTCACGTACTTGGCAAACTCGTCGTCGCCCATACGGGCCTTGATGGCCGCTTCGAGATCCGGAGCCCGGCGAAGCGTGTGGCCTCCGTCGACTGCTATCTGCTGCCCCGTAACCCACCGGCTCTCGGCGCTGGCCAACCACACGGCGGCATCGCCGATGTCCTCGGGGTCGCCGACGAATCCCAGCGGCATCTGACGGACGTAGTCGTCGATGACGTGGGGCATGTGTTCGAACATGAGCGCCGTCGCCTCGGACTCAACAACCCCGGGCCGGATCGAGTTGACCCGTATACCGAAACCGCCGAGCTCGCCGGCCGCGCTGCGAACCATCATGTCGAGCGCTGCCTTACTTGCTCCATACGCAGCCCGGAACCGGCCACCGAGCGCTCCGGCGATCGACGAGATGGCGATGATCGATCCGCCGCTGGCGCGCATTCGCAGACCAGCCGACTTCATCGTGTTGAACGCGCCGACCACGTTGATGTCGAGCACGTTGCGCAGCGTCTCGGCCTCCATAAGAAGAAACGGCCCGCCGGTGCCCATCCCCGCATTGGCCACCACGATTTGTAGTTGGCCATCGCCGTCGGCCGCTGCGTCCGAGGCGGCCTCGACCGCGTCAGCGTCGGTGACATCGCAAGCCACCGTGCGAATCTGGGCCTCAGGCAGTTCGCCCACCAGCACTCCGGCTGCTTCCTCAAGCACGTCAAGTCGGCGACCGGCCAGGGTGACCGTGGCGCCGGCCTCCGACAGGCGGCGGGCAATACCCAGGCCAATTCCTGTGCCGCCGCCGGTTACCAGCGCGTGTGCGCCATCGAGTTTGTTGTTGGTCATCTCCAACATTTGCACCGTCGCCGGGGAAAGAAAATTCCCGCACCTTGTCGAAATCTCGTCTCCTGGTTCGTCAACCGGGCAACAAGCAACGGAAAGTGGGAATCTCATGGCCAAACAGATCGCACCCCCGGACCAGCTCTTTCGGCTGATCGAATCAGAAAGGTTGGCAGTCGCTGACCTCCTCGAAGGTCTCACGCCCGAGCAGCTCTCGACATCGGGAGCATGTGGCCGGTGGACCGTCCAAGAAGTCGCCGGCCATCTCACGACCGGATGGAACGTATCGCTCCCCAAATTCGCGCTCGGAATGATCCGCCACCGCGGTTTCGACGGGTTCAATCACGAAGCCGGCTGTAAGCTCGGCGACCGTCCAATCGGCGAGATCGTCGCCGACATACGAACCAACGCCGGACATCGGTTCACACCACCCGGCGCCGGACCTGAAGCCCCACTGTCCGATGTCATGATCCATGCGGCCGAGCTCCGCGATGCCCTGGGTCTTGAACAGGTGATCAACCCGGAAGCCGCAAGCCTGATGCTCGGCTGGCTCGCGACGCCACCAAAGCCCACCGTGTTTCCGCTGACCGACAGCACCGGCCTCCACTTCGTAGCCAGCGATATGTCCTGGGAGTCGGGCTCGGGGGCGACCGTCGAGGGGCCGTCGGCAGCGCTTCTCTTGGCTCTTGCGGGTCGGGAAACGGGGTTCGGTCAGCTCACGGGCGACGGCGTCGACCTGTTTCGGGAGCGGGCGCTCTAACCGCCGTCGACAAGCCGCTTGTTGTGACGGCGCCGTGATGTGCCCATCAGCATGGCGCCGATGAACATGAACACCACGGCAGCAGCAACGAGTGGAAGCGTCTCGACACCGGTAAAGGCAAGGGCCGCCTTCTCAATCAGGTTCCGGGGGGCGGTTCCGGTTGCGCCGTTGGTGACGAGCTGAGGACCGTCGGCCATCTGCAGTGTGGCGGTGTTCTCAACCTTGGTGTCGGTGTTGGTGACGTTGGTGATCACGGTGATCTGGGCGACTCCGGTAAAGCCCGGATCGATGGTGCAATCAACCTCGGAGCCGCTGACGGTGCAGGTCGCGTCGCTGCTGGTGGCCGACACGAGCTGTTGGTTGGCGGTGATGGAGTCTTCGACCTGAATTGGTTCGGTGGTTGGGTCGCCGGTGTTCTCCACCTCGATCGTCCACTCCACGTCGTCACCAATCTGGGTGACCTCGTTATCGGTGCTCTTTCGGATCTCCAAGTCGACATCGGGTGTGTCGACGGCGAAGTCGACCGTAGCGCTAGCTGGATCAGACGTATCGGAGGCGACGTCGACCGTGTTCTGCTGAGCGCCAGCGGCATCGTTGGTTGGGATGGCGCTTACCTGGATGGTCCAGGACTCGCCGACGGGTAACTCGATGTCGAGGTGGACTCCACAGACTGCTCGGCCGGCGCCACCGAGGTCTAGTGTGCGGTTCACGAGTGCCCCGCCAGCGAGCGCTGCACCATCCAGGCCAGCGCCGTCCCAACCACCGATGCCGATGGCGCCCACCACAACACGGCCGACGCCGCCTCCGTCAAGTATGAAC
>CAZGVQ010000586.1:0-2549 GCA_964529355.1 uncultured Acidimicrobiales bacterium | reverse complement strand
GCCGCGGGCGCCGGCCCGCACGACGCCGATGACATCGTCGGCGGCATCACTCACCGAGAGGGCCAGGAACTTCGCCTCATTGCCCTCGGCGGTCACCTGGGTGATCACGTCGCCGCCCGTACCGCTGGGCAGATGCACGTCGAGGAGGACGACGTCGGGCTCGGTATCGAGAATGACCTCCACCGCCTCCGCGATATCGGCGGCCTCACCCACCACATGCACCGCATCGCCAAGCGACGAACGCACGCCGGACCGAACCAACTCGTGGTCGTCGACGATGACGACCCGTGGTTGCCAACTCATGATGCGGCCTTTCGTTGTGCTGGGAGAATGAGATACACCTCGGTACCGTCGCCGGGCGCTGACGTGATGGTGGACTCGCCGCCGATTCGCTCCACCCGACGCACGATGGAGTCGCGGATGCCGCGCCGGTCGTCGTCGATGTTTTCCGGGTCGAAGCCCTGGCCACGATCGCGCACCCAGACTTCGACCTGGCCCTCTTCACCCTCGACAAACACCGAGATCTGGTTGGTACCGGAGAACTTCGACGCGTTGACCATGGCTTCGCGGGCGGCCTTTGCAAGTGTGACCACCGAGTCGTCGACCTCGGCGTCGCCAACGACGACGAGCTCGATCGGCACGTTGTGGCGCTGCTCGACATCGGCGACCGCCGACTCGAAAAGGCTGGAGAGTTCGACCTCGGCATGGACGAAGGACTCCGGCCGCGAATACAGCCAGCTTCGGAGCTCGCGCTCCTGCCTTCGGGCCAGGCTGGCGGCCTCTTGAGGGTCGTCGGTGCGCTGAATCAGCGCCAGCGTCTGGAGCACCGAATCGTGAAGGTGCGCGGCCAGATCGGCGCGTTCGTCAGATCGCACACGCTTGCGGCGCTCTTCGGTGAGATCGGAAAGCAGCACATAGATCCACGGACCGAACACCAGCACCAGGCCGCCGAGAATGAAGGCCACGACGAACAGGCTTTCGCCAAGCGTCGACAGCGACACCTCGATGAACAGCGCAATGAAGACGCCGATGGCCACCACGATGCCACCGATGGCGATGCGCAGTGCTCCGTAGCGGCTATCGCCCTGGAAGGCCGAGGACAGTTGGTCGCGGCGGCTATCGCCGAGTTGCCAGGAAACCACGGTCAGTCCGGCCGACACCAGCAGTACCGGCCAGAGGTATCCGTCAGCAATGATGGAGACCCCAAGCCGGGCCAACAACAGCACCAAACCCCACACCAGGAGCGCGAGCCCGAGCACTTTCGAGTTCTCGATGGGCCAGTCATCGTCTAGCTCGACCGTCTCGACCGGCCGCATGATGGCGTAGGCGCCGACATAGAAGATGATCCCGACGCCGGTGAGTCCCAGCGTGACAAAGGCGATTCGAACCAGCATCGTCTCGAGAGAAAATCGATGCGCCAACCCGGCCGAAACACCCGTCAGCAGCCCATCGGCCGCCCGCGGCGGCCGGCCAAGTCGAGGGCTGGCCTCGAGATGCGGAAGCGATGGGTTGGCGTCGGTCATACTTCTTTCATGATCGCATGGGTGGGCCTGGGAACACTACGGGTTGTTTCCCTGAGGACCCCGAGATGATCTCAGGGATAATTCAGGGTTGTCCCCGATACCGGAACCGCCTGCATTCCTCGAAGCTTGAGACATGCAGGAAGCAACCATGAACCCACCAAACCCCAATCCGCCACCGGCGACGAAAATTCTCCGCCGCCCGGTAGAGGGGCGCAAGCTCTTCGGCGTGGCCCAGTCCCTGGCCGACTACCTCGTGATCGACGCCACGATCGTGCGCATTCTGTTCGTGGTCTGCGGGTTCCTCGGCGGCAGCGGCATCATCTTGTACCTGGCCGGCGCGATACTCATTCCTTCCGAGGATGGCGATGGCAAAACCTTCACCACGCTCGACTCGATCAGGCGCGACCGAAGTGCCGCCACCATCGTTGGTCTGGTTGTCGCGGCGCTCGGGAGCATCGTGTTGCTCGGCGAGCTCAGCGACAGTGACCTCATCGCACCGCTCCTGCTGGTTGCCGTGGGTTGCGGGCTCCTTCTCTGGAAGTCGGGACCTTCGGTTGCTGCGGCACCCACCAGCAGCACGGGAGCCATGAGTGCCACCGGCGAAACCGGGAGCGCTGCTCCCCCGAGCTCCACCGGTTACCCGGCGCCGCCGGTGCCCAACACCGAAGCGGACGTCAGTGCGTTCGGCACCACCGCAGCACAGTCGACCGTCGACTCGACCTTCGAAGCAACAAGCGCTCCATCCACCCCGTACCCGGCAGGCCAATCGGTGCCGCCCGCACCCGCGGTGGGCGCGGCCGGCGACGTACCGTGGGTTCCGCCGCAGATCGCGACACCCACCCCGCCGCCCTCGAAACCCAAAAAGCAGAAGCGGCCAAGATCCAAGCTCACCTGGCTCACCATGGCTGGCCTGCTCATGTACTTCGGCATCGCCATCGTCCTCAACGAGTCGGGCGCCCTCAACGTCGATGCCGACCGAGCCATCGCCTGGGGCCTCGCCGCAGTCGGCGGCGTGCTGGCTTACAC
>CAZGVQ010000585.1:0-2554 GCA_964529355.1 uncultured Acidimicrobiales bacterium | reverse complement strand
CCCCAAAAAAGTTAACCAAAGGTGCCAGGCACCATTGGTTAACTTCAGCCATCCAACCCTTCGACCGGCGCTTGGAGTCGAGCCGCAGCGCCAGCGAAGGCCGAGGTTGAAGCCAGCGGAACATAGCGAAGCGCAGAGCGAAAGAGCGCAGCGACGAGAGCGACCAAATATTCAGCTCTTTTGCCCACCGTCGCTGTACAGCAACTGCCCGTTGATCCACTGGCCTTCGGACGAACACAGAAAGCTCACCAGGTTGGCGACATCATTCGGCTGACCGATCCGCGGTTGGAGATTCCGGGCAAGCACCTGGGCTTTGACCTCCTCGGACATCCAGGCGGTGTCGGTTGCGCCCGGGTTGATGACGTTTGCCGTGATGCCACGGTCGGCCAACTCGATGGCTGCGGCGAGCACGATGCGGTCCATCGCCCCTTTGCTTGCCCCATACGGAAGATTCCCGGCGGTGTGATCGCTGGTTATCGAGACGATGCGCCGACCCGGGGCGCCATGCTGGTCACCCGGCGCAAATTGCTCGGCGAACGCCTTGATGAGTTGCCACGTTGCTCGGCCGTTGACCGCCATATGCCGATCAAAGCTTTCGACGGTGGTGGAGAAAATGTCGCTGTCGACCGACTCGGTGTGGCACAACACCAACGCCGTCACCGGGCCGGCGTCGCGGTTGACGCTGGCCATGAGCTCGGCGGCTGCCACGGGATCGACAAAGTCCACCTCGTACTCGAACGTCGCCGTCGACTCGTCCGCGCCACCGACCGCATCGGCGCCCCAGGGCATCCGGTCGTCGTAGGCCCGCAAACCGGCCGTCGCGACAACGAAGCCGTCCGCGCTCAGCCGATCCGCTACCGCTCGGCCAATGCCCACCTCCCGACTCACTCCCGTTACCAGCGCGACCGGCCTGGCGTCGCTCACGGATTACTGCTCGCCGGCGGCGAGCGCGGCACGCTGTGCGGCTCGCATTCCCTCGACCGTTGCCGAAACGACCGTACCGATACGGCGATGGCCGGTGCCGTTGGGGTGCACGCAGTCGACCCGCGATACCCACGTGTCGTCGGTGGTGCGACCACGCGCACAGTAGGGATGCGTGCCCTCGACCGTCCGGCCAAAGATGTCACGGATCACCGGCACGCCATCCTCGCGAAGACCGTCCGGGCCAAAACCGTTCGGTGCGCCATGACCCTGAAACTGGGTGCGGATGTCGGCCACGCTGAGCTTCGGTGATCCAATCTCGTCGACCACATCGAAAATCGTCTCGTTCAAGCGATCGAGAGCGGCGTTGGAAATGCGAAGGAAACACGATCGCCGACAGCCCCGAATACCCTGCGGCGATTGCGCCGCCGGGTTGTAGTACGTGGTGAGCACAACATCGGCGTCGGTGCGTTCGACGAGTCGACGCAGGACGGTATCGAGCCGGTTCTCATAGGTGGCCAACAGATCTTCGAGGTACTCGACGTTGAGTTCGTCGTCGGGGGTCACGAAGTTCCATGGCTCGTCAAAGTTGATGTCGTTGGCACCAACGGTGAGCGTGACCACGCCGGGGTTCAGATCGACGGCCCGCGCTCGATCTGGGTCGAGCCGTCGTGACGCTGACGGGTGAGATCGAGGGTGGTTGCCCCACTGCAGGCGAGCAACTCGAACTGCGGGTCCGAGCCCAGCTCACCGCTTGCAGCGAGGGTATTGAACGCTCTCCGCCCGTAGGCCTGCGACTCGGATCGCCAGCAGTCGTCACCGCCCAGGTAGTCGAGTAGGTCCCGGCCGTGTCCGCTTCCGACCGAGTCGCCCAGGGCCAACAGCGTGCCGGGCTCGGCTGGATGCCGGGCGAGGAACGCAACGTCCTGGGTGGTGGTGGCGCCGCTGTCGTCGAGGGCGGTGAGCGTGAGCACCCACGTGCCCGGTACCCGTGGCTCAAAGTGAAACTCGGTGATGATGCCATCGACCCGGACACTTCGGAGGCCCGGGATCGAGCGGTTCGGACGAAGCCGCACCGGATCGCCGTCGGGGTCAGAGACGCCGACCTCTACGACGACGGTTGAAGCATCGTCGTCGCCGAGGATGGCTCGGGCTTCGGATACCACGTCGAGAACCGGCGCTCGGTTGGGCCGTTCTGCGGCCTGGCCGAGCGCGGGCGACAGAAACGCCGCGACCACCGCGACCGACAACACCACCACGAGGACAGCGCCGGCCGGAACCAGGCGCGGCACCGCTCGCACGGGGCGGGTGTGCGTTGCTGCAGCGCGAGATGAGGGCGTTCGGGGTAAAACCGACATCAGGCCAACGTAGTGACCACATCGGCCGATTACCCGTCACCCAGGGCTCAGCTGCACAACGTTGGAAGCGTTGGGTTAGTCAGCTGGGGCGTCAACGTAACGAAGGTAGGGCTTGGGCGCATCGAAGGAACCGAACCGCTCCACGGCTTCTTCGTCAGAAACTCCCGGCGAAACGATGACCCGGTCGCCCGGGGTCCAGTTGACCGGGGTCGCCAACTGGCGCTCGGCGGTGAGCTGCAACGAATCGATGACCCGGAGGATCTCGTCGAAGTTTC
>CAZGVQ010000584.1:0-2561 GCA_964529355.1 uncultured Acidimicrobiales bacterium | reverse complement strand
CCACGTGCTGACCGCATGGGCCACGTCGGTGTCAGTCACGTCGTCCAACAATGCTCCGTCGGGCAAGGGAGCCGGGGTGGCCGTGACCGTGGCGGTATTGGTGTGGGTGGCATCGAGGCCGGGCGCCGCCAATGACGCGGTGCACTGGAATGTTGCGCCGGGTGCCAGCAACGATGCCGGGCAGGTGATGTCGGAGGCCGCGATGGTGTCGTCGGTGATGACGACGGGCGACAGCACGATGTTGCCGTCGTTCACGACATCGAAGGTCACGGCGATCGTCGACCCGATCGGCGCTTGGTGCCCGGGAGCGGTGTTCGCATCGTCACCGTTGAGAAGCTTGCTGATCGTGACACTTGGGTCGGGATACAGAATGCCCTGGTCCACGTTGATGAGGTCGGAGTTCGCGTTCAGCGTCACCATTGCCTGGCCGGTGATCGGATCGCCGTCAGAGTCGACACCGCCAACGGTCCCAACCTGTTGAAAGGTGAAGCCCGGCGCCATGGCCAGGGAAGCCGACGACGTGGGCGGAAGAGCGAACGTGACGTCGTAGTCCCCGGACTGCAGCCTGCTGAAGTCGTACCTACCTCCGCCGCTCGTGACGGTGTTCAGCGCAACGGGGTTGCCGTCGGAGTCGGTGCCGCTCAGCGAGACGACGATGCCATCGATCGGAGGTTCGCCCAGGTCAAAAACGCCGTTGCCGTTGGAGTCTTCCCACACCAGGTCGCCAATCGATGACGAGACGACGGTTTCGATGGCGCTGACCGGACCGACCGGCAATATGAGGCCCACTCCCCGAGCGGCCGAAACATTTTCGTATACGTCATCAGCACTATTGGCCGAGGGGGTCATCTCGATCTCGGCGCTGATGAACGAGCCCGGCCCGAAAGGTCCCGGACGAACGATTCGAAGGCCAGAGACGTCGCTCGGGCTCGCCGGACAGTCAGCTGCGACGCCTGCGCCGAGCACCGGTGCACCGGCAGCCGGCAGATCGCACCAGATGGTGGTTCCGGTCAATGCATCGTTTGAGGAATCGAAGGCATCGATGTCGATCGTCGCCGGCGCCGCTGCCGTGTACAGGATCTGTGTCGCGGCCCCACCGGCAACCACCTGGGCACTATCGAAGGCCAGTGTGCCCGAGAAGCTGGTGGCACCGATTCCGTTGGCGGGGAGGATGTCGATGATGTCGACGTCGGTCGGGCCAGGAACCGTATCGATGTTGGCCATGTCGACCCGCCAGATCAGCGGATCTCGATTGGTCTCACCGGCACGATTCACTTCAACGATCGGGGTCAGCGCGACCTTGTCGAGTTCGATACCGGCCGGTTGGGTTACCTGCACCGAAGCTTCGGCGGTGCGTTCGGCGAGCGCTGAAGGATCGCCGGGCGCCGATACCAGGGCGTCGTTCATCTGCACGCCCGAGCTGGCTACCGGCGAGATGGTGGTGGTGTATTCGATCGGGGTGATCGCCTGGTTGATGGTCGCGGCCGGAATGTCCCACCGAATGTAGGTTCGACCCGCTGGGCAGGCCAGTTCGGCATCGGCCGGGGCGCCATCCTGAACCACCGAAGGACTCAGCGTGGATGCAACGTATGACTGACCTGTCGGCAGGCAGTCCTCGACCTGCACGGGGATGTCGACGGGAAACGAGACGCTGCCGGTAAGCGTGGGGCGGACTCGGTAGTCGACCTGCTGGCCACCCGTAACCGCCGGGGTGGTCGTGACCCAGTTGCCTGTCGCGGGGTTCCGCACTTCTTTGGCCAGCCGCACAACGGCGCCACCGGTCCAGAGCCGGTCGCCCATGCGACCCTCGTTGGTTTCGGGCACGTAGGTGTTGGAGGACCACGAACTGTCGGCGCTCGCCAACATTTCCTCCTGGGTGTGATCGCCGATCTCGATCATCACGTTGGCGTAGTTGGGTAGCAGTGTGTTCGGAGCCAGGCCGGGCGTCGCGCGCAAGCCAATAGCCACCCAACTCCAGGTGCCATTGCCCGTTGTGTGGGCTTCCTTTACCAGATGCACTCGCACCATCGAAACACCCGAATAGACACCGTTGGCTGCCTCGAGTGGATCGTTTCCGGGAACATCGGCGGGGTTTGCATGCCAGCCTCCGGGAGAATCCGCGTCGTCGCACGTCACACCGGTAGCGGCCACGCCGTTGCCGTACTCGACGCGAAGGTTGGGTGGAATCGGACCGCTTGTAGGAAACGAGTAGCCGTCGCGGTTATGACCGTGCACCCATACCGCTGCGCCATTTGATGGTAACCGCTGCCCGTTCGCCACCGACGACGAAGGAAAGTTGTCGGCGTTCAGCTGGAGAAGCGCCGGGTCCCAGGCGTCGCAGCCGATGAAGGACACCGGGATGCCGGTGCTGCCGTTGCGGGCGCTGAAGTTAAGCATCGACAGAACCTGCTCGCCGGGAAACACCTGTCCTTCGCCAGAGTGGATGCCGGTAGACCCGATGGGCCCTTCGTACACGGCAAAGCCCGGGTTAAACTGTGTCGGGGTGAGGTTGCCGGGCTGATTGCCGACGCCGACGAAGTACTTGTCGAACGTTCCACGAG
>CAZGVQ010000583.1:0-2583 GCA_964529355.1 uncultured Acidimicrobiales bacterium | reverse complement strand
TTAGTTCTCTTTGTTTGCTTCTTCGAGGCGGGCGAGGAGGCCGTCTCGGACTGAGGTGCCTGGCTCTCGGGCCTTTTCGCCTGCCGCTCGCCAGCCAAGGCGCGACGAGTAGAGCAGGGGTGGGAGCTTCAGCCGGCCTTCCTCGACGTGCACCACGCGGGCGAAAAACAGCTCGTGGTCGTACTTGTGGATCCGATCGATGACCTCGCATTCGAGCCAGGCGATGCAGTCGACCACGCGGGGCAGCCCGTTGACCTCGTCGAGAAACTCGGGGGCGATGTAGTTGAACTTCCGACCGGGATAGGAGAAGTACTGCGCCGCTTCCACCTGATCGGCAGCCATGATCGACACCGAAAAACGCTCAGATGCATCGAGTAGCGGATAGGTGTCGTGCTTGGGTGACACCGACGCCATCACGATCGGTTCTTCAAAGGAGACCTGAGACACCCAGTGCGAGCAGTAGGCCCGGGACACGCCGTCGTGCGTCGCACCCACAACCTGCACGCCGTGCATCATCTGGCCGAGACTTCGTTTGAGTTCGCGATCGATCACGATTGTTCCTTTCAAAGAACTAGTTCAGCCGCGAGCGGAGATTCACCGCTCGACGCCGGGCTTGCTCGCGCTGCTCCGGCGCGACTTCGCCGAGATGGTCGAGTTCGTCGGCGGCTTCGTCGTACTGTCCTCGAGCAACCAGGAGCTGCACCAGCGTTGTCGCGGGCTCCACGGGAGCGCCGGGTAGCCGGCTCATGAGCCGAAGAACCCAGATCTCCCGCTCGGCTTCGCCGGTCTGGACCGAGATTGCCCGAAGGTTGTTCAGTGAGCGGTACAGCACGTCGACTTTGCCGACGGGTTCGAGGTACGAGTCGTCCCACGGCGCATTCGGGCCATGCATCGTGTGGAAGAACCGGCGGCACTGCGACGCCGAGAGCTGCGCTCCGCCATGAAACGGATCGACGAACACATCGGAGAGCACCCGATCTCGGATCAGAAAGTGGCCAGGCATCCCCACAGGGTCCATCGGAACGCCCAGGCGACGACCGACCTCGATCGCCAGGACCGACAGGGTAATGGGAATGCCGACCCGCCGAAGCAGCACCTGATCGAGCAACGAATTGTCGGGGTTGTAGTAGTCCGCGGAGTCGCCAGCGAAGCCGTCGAACTGGAACAGCTGCCGACGCACACCGTCGAGGGTCGGAGCCGAGCAGCCGGCCGCCAGATCATCGATCTTCTGGAGCTGATCGTCCACGGAAATCTCGGGTCGCTCGTGGGCCGCGATGAGCAGCATTGCGCGGTCGAGTTCGAGAGCGGAGGGCTCGGATCCGACCAGGGCGGCAAACCGGTCGGTGAGTGCTAGGGTCACGCCACCCAAACTACCGTGCGAAAGCCGACACTGGCCTTCGAGAAGACCCGGAAGACATGCCTTCGAGTACATCCCCTGAGCAGCGGTACCCCTTCCTTCAACACGGCGGAACCCTCGCATTCGCCCATCGCGGAGGCGCCAGCGCGTATCCCGAGAACACGATGCCGGCGTTCCAGCACGCGATTGACCTCGGCTACTGCTATCTGGAGACCGACGTGCACGCCACCAGCGATGGTGTGCTCGTGGCGTTTCACGATGACTCCCTCGACCGCGTCACCAACATGACCGGCCAGATTCGCGATCTGCCATGGTCACAGGTACGCCAGGCGCAGATCGACGGTTCCGAGACCATCCCGCTCATGGCCGACCTCCTCTCCAGTTTCCCGGCAGCTCGAATCAACATCGACGTCAAGGCCAAACACAGCGTCGAACCCCTCGCGAAACTCATCGCCGACACCGGGTCCGTCGATCGCGTGTGCGTCGGATCCTTCTCCGACTCGCGACTCAAGGGAATTCGCGATCTGGTCGGCCCGCGGCTGTGCACCTCGCTCGGCCCGCTGGGGATCACTGCCCTCCGAGCCGCTTCGTTCGGCGTCCCCAGCCCCTCCTTCACCGGGAACGGCTCATTCCTCAGCGCCGCGTGTGCGCAGGTGCCCATCGCCATGAAAGGCGTTTCGATCACCGACCAGCGCTTTGTCGATGCAGCACACCGCCGAGGTCTGCAGGTGCATGTGTGGACCATCGATTCGCCCGAGCAGATGAACGAACTTCTCGACCAGGGTGTCGATGGCATCATGACCGATGAACCAAAGGTGCTGAAAGACGTGCTGACAACACGACAGTCATGGGTCGAATGACCCGGATTCATCGCTGCTGAACCTTCGTTCGGGCACCTTCTCGCCGATGGATACCCGTGCAACCCGTACGCGCCCATCCCGGCACCGTTCTCCTGGCCGCCGCTCTGGCCGCCGCGCTCGTCGTGGCCAACCTTGGCTTCGCAGCCAGCCCCGCGCTCGCCCAGGATGATGCACCGCAACCCTCTGAGACCGAAACAACCACCGAATTCATCGAGATCCGCCCCGAAGAGCTCTCGCTCGAGCAGCTGGCCGAGGTCGAGATCGGCGACCTGATCCCTGACCCGAATCTCAGCCCGGGCGTCGATCAGGTATTCGCCACCAGCCCTGAGTACGACGAAGCGATCGAGACCTACCTCCAACAGCTTC
>CAZGVQ010000582.1:0-2592 GCA_964529355.1 uncultured Acidimicrobiales bacterium | reverse complement strand
GGAGGCCAACCGGGTTCTGGGGAAGATTCTCGACCTCGCAGTGCGTCACCTCGATGCAATGTTCGACCGGGCTGCCTCGGGTGATCCGGCCGCCGTGGCGGCCTTCGAAAAGGCGCTGGCCGAGAGCTACGACATCCTTCTGGCGTTGCGTGATCACGCCCCCAAAGCGCGGGTTGGCGGCGACCCGGTTCGCGACGCTGCGGCGCGGCTGACCGCCTGGCACTTCCGTGAACTGGCCAAGGGTGGGTGGCCGCTGGGGGAGTCGGCAGGTGAATTTGCCCGGTGGCTTTCGGTGAGCGACGAGGCGTTGGCCTTGCTGGTGGTCGGCACCAGTGCGTTCCTCGCTTCGATTCTTCCTACGCTCGTCGCCCGGTTCGAGGCCGACCCCGGAGAGATCGAAGTGGCTGCTGCGGTGCCGCTCGATGAGCTGCGGACGGTGCTGTCGTTTCTGACCTTCGCGTTGAGCGAAAGCGGCGCTGCTCCCGAAGCGGTCAGCGCATGGCGAACCCTGCTCGACCTCACCTGGTCGGCGATCATGACGATTGCGCCTGGAAAGGTGATCCCGGGCACCGGCGATGCAATCACTATCCTTCGTGCGCTGTTCCGACGCCTCGCTAGCAGCGGCTATTCGAAGCTCGGTGCAGCCGGAGGTCTGGTCGGTGGTGGCGGAGCCCGCGATATCGACTCGATCGCCGACGTGCTAGGTGAACTGTTCTTCACCCTCGACGGATTCGAGGGGTCCAACGACATCGAGGATGTTCGACCGCTCCAGATCGCGTTGTTCGGCCTGCTTCTGGGGTACCGCCCCGAGTCGGTTGACTCGGTGCCGGGCCTGGCGGATTTCGTGGTCGACGGAAACCTCGTTCCGCCCCCAATTGACGACCCGGAGTACGCCCGATTCCTCCAGGTGTTTGCCGAAGCGACCACCAGCGAATCCGACCTGGCCCGGCACTACATCCGGGTCTGGGACCTCATCACCGAGTGGGCCACCAAAGGGGTGCAATCGGTCGAGATTTCAAGCAACCAACAACAGAAAGCAGAAAACCATGAGTGAAGTACTGATTATGAACAAGGCCGAGATGGTCAACCTCAAGAAGGAGTTCCTCAATCGGAGCACCGAGGTTGAACAGCTCCAAGCGGCGCTGAACAGCATGCTTGCAGGCACCACCTGGGACGGTCGACGTGCTCGACAATTCCGGCAGCTGTGGGAGTCGGAGTTCGCGCCGAACCTGGTGAAGTTGCAGGCGGCGTTGCGCGAGAACGGGGCCTTCATCGGCAAGGAGCGGGCCAATGCCGTGACCGCGATGGATTCCTAGGCAAAGGCCACCATCCGTTTGGACCTCGGCCGGGACTGCCGGCCGAGGTCGGCGGACCGCTACGAGGGGACGCCCCGATGAAGATCGTTGTTGAAACAACAAGCGGACCCCGACTCTTCGCGCTCTCGATGGAAGCGCTCGAGAGCCGAGCGGCCGGCTCTTCGGAGGCGACGATCGGAGATCTCCTCGACGCGGTGGATCCCACCGGCGAGACGTTCGGGGCATCGTCCGCTGCCGGGATCACGGTGGACGAGGTGGTCGTCCAGCGCAGCGACCTGCTTCGGTCCATCGCACTGCACCCCGGTTCGTACTTGGCACCCACATCGCAAACGAACGAGCGGGCGCATCGACCTGCGGTCGGATCATTCGAGGTGGTGGCCGGCCTCGAGGCCGGGATCAGGAAGCCGCTGAGCCCGGGCCGCTATCTCATCGGTCGCTCAGCGAACGCCGATGTCGTGCTGGGCAGCCCCACCGTCTCCCGGCATCATGCTCGCCTTGAGGTCGGCACCGATGGCTCGTTGGCCATCGCCGATATCGGGTCCCGCAACGGTGTTCGTATGGGTGCCCGCGAATCCGGCGCGACGACATGCATTGCGACAGGCGGTACTTCTTCGCTCGAATGGGAAGAGCCGGTGCGCCTGGGCGCCACCACCGTTGCGGCGCGGCGTTCGCCGGTCGATGCGCCGCATCACCTTGCGGCCCAGCGCACCCACGCGGGTCTCGGCACCCTGCTCACCTTTAATCGCATACCTCGACGTGTGCCGCCACTACCGCCGGCCGAACTCGAACTCCCGACGCGGCAGGCCGCAGAGTCCTACAAGCCGCGCTTCTCGTGGGCTGCCATCGTTGCTCCATTGATTCTTGGCGCGGCGATGGCGGTGCTGTGGAGTCCTCTGTACGCGCTCTTCATGCTGCTAAGTCCGGTGCTGACCGTGATGAACCTGTGGGAGGACAAACATCGGGCGCGTCGCGAAAAGAAGCAGATCGAGAAGCGGTTCCGGGTCGATCTGGCTCGGTTCGACGGTGAGCTCATCGGCCACCTTGGTGCTGAGCGGCAGCGGCGCAACGATCGTCATACCGACCTGGCCGAGCTACGGCGACGCGCTGCCACCCCCAGCGTGCATCTCTGGGAGCGCCGTCCACAGCACGATGATTTCCTGCGGGTCGTGGTCGGGCGCGGAACCCTTCGCCTCGACCTCGCAACCAAGGCGACTCACGAAACGTCGACGGAACCCGAGGTCGAGGCTCTGCTCGATCGTTCGGGGATGCTCCATGA
>CAZGVQ010000581.1:0-2593 GCA_964529355.1 uncultured Acidimicrobiales bacterium | reverse complement strand
CGCCGCTGCTGCCACAAGCTGAAGCGATGACCACGAGCGTGACGAGCAGGCCGAGGAGCTTCATGGGGCTGATGGATCGATTTGTTCGGACGGTACGTGTTTGGTTTATGGCCACAAGCTAAGAAACGCAAGTAACCGGACCGGAGCCTCGGTCTGTCGACCATCTAACGCGTCGGTGAAATCGAGGTGAACAGTCCGGCGAGCACCGCTCAACGAGTGAACTTGTAGCCGAGTCCTCGTATGGTCACGATCAGCACAGGGTTACTCGGATCGGCCTCGATCTTCGATCGCAAGCGCTTGATGTGCACGTCCAGCGTTTTGGTGTCGCCGTAGTAGTCGTAGCCCCACACGCGGTTGATGAGGTCCTGACGGGTCATCACGAAACCGGCGTTGGCCATAAGCAGCGACAGCAGTTGAAACTCCTTCAGGGGCATCTCGAGCATCTCGTCGCCCCGTCGAACCTCGTGGCGGTCTGAGTCGAGTTCGATTCCACCGACGGCCAGCACTGCGTCCAACGGTTCGTCGTCCTCTGTGGAGATCGCACCACCACCTGCAGCGCCACGTCGAAGCACGGTCCGCATGCGGGCGACCAGTTCTCGAAGCCGGTACGGCTTGGTGATGTAGTCGTCTGCGCCCACCTCGAGCGCCACCACCGCATCGATCTCTTCGGACCGGGCCGACACCATGATCACCGGGGTTTCCCCGAGGGTCCGGATATGGCGGCACACATCGAGCCCCGACATTCGAGGCAGCATCACATCGAGAAGAACGATTCCCGGGCTGACCGATTCGAACAGCTCGACCGCCTGCTCGCCGTCTTCGGCGAGGTGGACCTCGAAGCCCTCTTTGCTGAGCGCCTGACGGAGTCCCTCGCGAAAAGCCGGCTCGTCGTCAACGACGAGGACGACCGTGTCGTTCATTCTTCTTCGGAGGTTTCGGGGACGGCTTCCTCGGAGGTTTCGGGAACGGCCTCTGCGGAGCTCTTGGGAAACTGCATCGTGAAGGTCGAACCTTCGCCGGGCTTTGAGTCGACCAGGATCCGGCCGTTGTGGTTATCGGCGACGTGTCGGACAATCGAAAGACCAAGGCCGGTTCCGCCGGTCTCTCGACTGCGGGCGCGATCGACACGGTAGAAACGTTCAAAGATGCGTTCGAGTTCGGGCCGGGCAATCCCGACACCGGTGTCGCTCACCGCGATGTCGACAACATCGACGAGTGGGTCGATGGTGACCGAGACCTGACTGCCGGGCTCGGAGTAACGAGCCGCGTTGTCGATGAGGTTCACGAGCGCACGCACGATCTGTCGCTGATCACCAGCCACCCTCGAGTCGCTGGGAAGCCCGACAACGGCAACTTCGATGCTGCGGGCATCGGCATATCCCTTGGCCAGATCGACCGCCATCATCACGGCATCATCGACCGCCACCGGCTCGGTTGCGGCGTCGAACTCTTCAAGGCGGGTCAGCTCGAGGAGGTCATCGATGATGCTCTCCATACGAAACGCCTCCTGGTTGAGATGACCAATCAGCCGGGATCGTTCCTCGTCGTTGGCATCGGCCATCGTCTCGGCGAGCAACACAACCGCGGCTACGGGTGTCTTGAGTTCGTGGCTCACGTTGGCCACAAAGTCGCGGCGAGTTGCATCGATACGGCGTTCCTCGCTGATCGAATCGATGACCGCCAGACCGCGGCTGCGGATCTCCCCGTCTCCGGGGTTCTCGTCTGCAACTGAGGCGCGGGCTCGCGCCCGATCTGCGCCGTCTCGCGCCGGGGTCCACCCGTCGACGATGTAGCGGATCCGTTCACCGAGATTCTCGGCGTGGTCGCCAATGCGTTCGTAGAATCGACCGATCAACGCCAACTGGAGGGACTGCTGGGGCACCATGTCCCCGTGCTTGGCTTCCTTGATGACGAGCTGGATGTAGTCGCGGTGAAGATCGTCGAGCACATCGTCGAGTTCGTCGATGGACTTGGCGAGCTCGTCGTCAAGGCTGCTGTACGCCTCGACCGACCTTTCGAAGAGAATCTTGGCCTGTTCAGCCATACGCCCGATGAGGTCGCGGGTCTTATCGTCGATCTGGGTGCCTTGGAGTCGGCCCACCGCCTTGGCGATGTTGGCGCAGAGGTCGCCGCTGCGCTCGATGTCGGAGTTCATATGCATTGCGGCCACGATCGTCCGGAGATCGCTGGCCACCGGTTGTTCGCGAACCAACGTCTCTATGCAGTGATCCTCGATCTGCTGGGCGATGAGATCGAACTCGTCGTCGTACAGGATGATGCGGTCGGCGCCGGCAACGTCGCGACTGAAGAGCACCTCAGTGACTTCGTCGACCCGCTGAGCGACAAGCGCCATCGATTCCAGGAGCAGATCGCGGATCGCCTCGAGCCGTTCGTTGAGTTCGGTGCGAATCTCGTTCATATCAGCCAAACCGGCCCGTGATATAGGACTCCGTGCGGTCGTCGTTGGGGTTCGAGAAAATCATGCTGGTCTCGTCGTACTCGACCAGCTTTCCGCGGCGTTGTCCGGTGGCTTCGTCGGCTTCGGCGGTGAAGAATGCCGTGCGATCGCTGACCCGGGCTGCCTGTTGCATGT
>CAZGVQ010000580.1:0-2593 GCA_964529355.1 uncultured Acidimicrobiales bacterium | reverse complement strand
GGGACAGCGGTTGAGGTCGTCCGGAGCGGGCGGAGGACGACATAAGCGCGCAGGCTCGTAGCGAAGCGCAGAGCGAGACGGAGCGCAGCGACGAGAGCGACCCTAGAAAGAGCTCCCGTTGCAGTTGGTGCCGGTGTAGTGGGTGTCGCTGTCTTCGGCTGACTGGTCTGTCCAGTGGCTGACGACGACGTTGCCGCACACCGTTGGGGTGCCATCGCTGAGGAACGGACCGTCAGCGGCCGGGTTGCCCCAGGTGACGTTCTGCGCATCGACTGAACAGGAGCCGCCGAAGTTGCAGGCTCGAATGTCCATGTCGGTGTTCAGGAAGGTTCCGCGGAACCGGATCGTGGCGTTCTTGACCTTGATGCCGTTGCGTGCGTTGTCGATCGTCACGCTTTCAAACGAGGCGTTGGTGGTCGCACGCTTGAAGTCAATAGCGCTGGCCAGCGTGTCACGGATCGTGGTGTTCTTCACGAAAAGGGTTGTGGTGTTTTCGCTATCGCCCTTGACGTCGATGATTGCGTTGCGGGCATAGGCGATCTCGGTATGAGTGGCGTGGAAGGTTGCGCCGGGGCTGAGCCACGCAAAGCTGCGGTAGTTGCCGAGACGAGGCTGAGCATTGTCTTCGGGGGCGCCGTCGCCGTCACCGTTGCTGTCGCCACCGTAGGTGTCGTCAACTGCTGCGGTCACGATGATCGGGTTCGAGCGGGTGCCGTTGAGGAATGCTTGGCCACCGTCGGCGATATGGAGTCCGGCCTTGCGGGCGTTTGAGTTCACCTTGACGATCGATCCGGCTTGGATCACTACGGTGCCCTCAACGTTCAACGACCGGGCGTTCTCGAGGGTGAGTACTGCGTTGCCGTCTGGACTGAACACAAAGGTGCGATTCTCGGGGAGCTTTGTTGTTCCGAGCCAGACCTGGCGTCCCGAGTCGAGTCCTTCGAATCGGTTTCCGGCGCCACCTTCTGTGTAGAACTTCTCTGGCGAGTTGCCGGTAGTGAATCGGACACCACCGAGTCCGTTGTCGCGGAACAGGTTGGTGTTGATCTGTGCGTCGATCGGTGCCTTATTCACGTGGATGCCGAAGTAGAGGTTGTCTGCGAAGGTGCTGTTGCTTACTCGGAGTCGTGCGAGATCTTCGCTATCGGAGCGCTCACCAGCGATGCCGTTTCGGCCGTACTTGACGATGGTGTAGTCGACGGCGACGGTGGAGCCGGCTTGGATCCGAATCGCGGTGTTGTAGGAGTTCCATCGAGGCGTGGAGGCGGCGCCGTCGAAGTTCGTGTCGCCACCGGCGGTGTCGTCGAGCACCGAGGTGATGGTGATCGGACTATCGGCCCGGCCCCAGAAATTCACGGTCGAACCGGTGCGGGCGGTGATGGCCGACTCTACGCCAGCGGTGTGGATCTTGATGATCGAGCCGCCCTCGAAGTTCAGGCGACCGTCGACGTTCAGCGACTTCTCGTTCTCGAGGGTGAGAAGGGCGTCGCGGCTCGGACCGAACGTCCAGCTTTCGTCGGCCGGAATGTCAACATCGGCGAGGTAGATCTGGCGAGCGGCAGGTGTGCCCTGGAAGTAGTTGCCGTGCTGGCCGTTTACGCCGAACCCGGAAATGCTGGCTTTGTCAGCGAAGCGTGCCGCACCGATCCGGTTCGATTCAAAGACGGTGCGGTTTACCGAGGCTTCGGTCTGTGGCTCATCGAAGTTGACGCCGAGATAGAAGCTGTTCTGAATCGTGCTGGCGGTGATGATTACTACGGCCGGGTCGGTGCTCGACGAACCAATGTCGCCGACGCCGACCGACGCATAGTCGATGAGCACGTTGTCGAGGTTGGCTTTGGAGCCAGGGGAAACGGTGATCGGCGTGCCGTACCGGCCCGAGCGCAGGGTGCTAGACGAGCGGTGACCATTGGTGTCGCCGCCACGTGCGTCGTCGTAGTTGGAGGTAAAGATGATGGGGGCGTTACTGGTGCCGTCGGCGTTGAGCGAGGCTCCTTCTTCGAGGATGATCCCGGCCCCGTGGGCTTGTGGCTCGAACTTCACGATGGCGCCGGGTTCGATGACGAGCGATGCGCTGTCGACGGTGACCGGGCAGCTCACCACATGCACGATGTCAGCCGACCACACCTCGTCTGCACTGATTGGTCCGCAGTGGGTGAGCCAGGTCTCGCCGGCGTTCGGAGTCTGATCGCTTGATACTGCGGAGAGTCCGAGCGGGGCGTCGTACACCAGGCGACCGCTACAGCTGAGTTCTTCGGTTTCGTTGTAGCCGTCTTTGCAGTCGGATCGAGGGTTGAAGCTGCCGCTCGAGAGCACTCCGGGTGCTTCGGTTTGGTGAATCGTGCCGTCGACGATGATGTGGTCAACAAGGATGCTGCGGTCGTCGCTGCTCTCGTCGTTGTTGTAGACGACGGCGATATCGGAGGTGGATGTCGGCGTGTCGACGGTTGCCGAATAGGTGGCCCAGTCGCTGCTCAGGTCGAAGCTGGCGATGGTTTCGCTGCCGACGACGAGGCGGATCTTCTCCGCCCCGGATTCACCCTTGGCTCGAACTTCGAGTGTGTGGGATTCGGCTGACTGAGCAGCTGCGCCA
>CAZGVQ010000579.1:0-2596 GCA_964529355.1 uncultured Acidimicrobiales bacterium | reverse complement strand
CCCGACATCGCCAGCGATGCAGCGTCGGTGTCGCCGGTTGTGTCGATGATCCGGTGCGGCCGCGGTGTCATGGTGTTCCCCGCTTCCGCGCGACGACCGCACGGTCGCGGTCGTTCTGATCCGAGATCACAACGGCTGTTGCGAAGCCAGCATCGACGCAGAGTTGGGCAGCCCTTGCGGTTTGTTGGGGCGCCATCTCAAGAACCAACGTGCCGTTTTCGGTCAGCCAGTCATGTGCCGCATCGATAATGGTCACAAGTGCGTCCGTGCCGTCTTCGCCGGCAAAGAGCGCTACATGGGGCTCCCAATCGGCGACGACCGCTGGCAGCTGTTCCGCGTCGGCCACGTACGGCGGATTACTCACAATCACGTCGAAGCATCCCCGTTGGTCAACAGGGAGCGCATCGAACCACGAACCCTCACACAAGGTGACCCGGGTGGCCGCTCGGCCCACCCCACCCAGATTGGCCCTCGCGACGGCCAGGGCATCGGTCGAAACATCCGACGCCCAGACCTCAACCTCGCGCTCCACCGCCATCGACAGCGCAATTGCGCCCGAGCCGGTGCCGAGGTCGACAACCTTGCGCGCCTGAAGGACATCGATCTCTTCGATGGCGAGTCCAGCGACCATCTCGGTCTCGGGCCGCGGAATCAGCACCCTCCGGTCGACCATGAGGTCGAGCGTGCGGAAGCCCCATGATCCGACCACGTACTGAAGCGGCTCCCCGTTTCGGCGGCGGGCCACCATGCGGTCGAAGGCCGCCATGCCGCGGGTGGTCACCAGGTCGTCGAGCCCCATCGCATACTCGGCGGGCTCAAAGCCAGCCGCGGTCTCGATGATCCGACGAGCATCAAGAGCCGGGCTCTCGCTGACCGCCTGCAACGCATCGGTGGCTTCGGCCAACAGGGCCCGCCACGCGATGGTGCCGTCGGGGTTCGGCTCAGTCATCTCCCTCGAGCTGGGCCTGTCGTTCGGCATGCACCAAAGAGTCGCTGACTTCGTCGAGTTCGCCAGCCAGCACTTTGTCGAGGTTGTAGACCGTGATCCCGCCCAGCTCGCGATGATCGCTGACCCGGTTCTCTTTGAAGTTGTAGGTACGGATCTTCTCGGATCTTCCGCCACTTCCTACCTGGCCCTGGCGGGCTTCGGAGAGCTCGGCGGCCTGACGATCCTGCTCGGCCTTGAGTAGACGTGACCGCAGCACCCGCAAGGCTTTGGCCTTGTTCTGGATTTGGCTTTTCTCGTCCTGCATCGCGACCTGCACGCCGGTGGGGATATGGGTGATTCGCACGGCCGAATCCGTGGTGTTCACCGACTGACCGCCGGGTCCTGATGAACGGTAGTAGTCGACCTGAAGCTCGTTCTCGTCGATCTCGATATCAACCTCTTCTGCTTCGGGAAGCACGGTAACCGTGGCCGACGAGGTGTGAACGCGGCCTTGTGATTCGGTGACCGGAACCCGCTGTACGCGGTGCACGCCGCCTTCGTGTTTCATGCGCGACCACACCGAGTCGCCCTTCAGGAGGAAACTCACTTCGGTGAAGCCGCCCATGTCAGACGCCTTCCCTTCGAGCATCTCAAGGCCCCAGCTTTGACGCTTGGCAAACGCGACAAACATCTCATAGAGATCGCGGGCGAACAGGTTTGCTTCTTCTCCCCCCTCGGCGCCGCGGACTTCGACGATGACGTTCTTCGAGTCGTTGGGGTCCTTGGGAAGCAGCAGAAAGCGCAGGTCTTCCTCGAGCTGAGGCACCGCAGCCTCGAGTTCGGCAACCATCTCCCGAAACTCGGCTTCTTCGTCGCCGCTGGATTCATCGGCCATCTCGCGGGCATCGGCCAGGTCCTCGACGGCGGTGCGGTACTCGATGCCTTTGTCGACGACTTCCTTGAGTTCCTTGTGGCGCCGGCTCGCCTCCTGAAACTTGACCTGGTCGTTGGCCAGCTCGGGGTCGCCGAAGCGCGCCTCGAGGTCGTGGAGTTCGCGTTCAAGGAGAGCGATTCGGTCAAGCACCTCTTGAGGTTATCGAGGCCAGGGCGCTGCCATGCCCACAACCTCGGTGGGTGCCGCCAGAAGCGGATACAACGCGGTGAGCGCCGGGAGCATGTCGGCTTCGGGAATCGCCACAACCACCCGTTCGGGTGCATGCCGAGCCGTAAGGTCGGCGGCGTGAGCGAGCGCCGTGGTATCGAGCCCCGCGGCAAACACCGCAAGGGTGTCGACGCCGTCGCCGTCCATTCCCAGACCAGCGGCAACGAAGGGGTCGAGCAGGTTCTGGCGCACCGCCACCGTTTCAACCGGCGCCAGGCTCGTGAGCCCGACCGTCGACGGTTCTGCCGCTGCCACAGAACGGAGCCAGCGCTCGCGGCCCAGACGGTTGAGTGGGTGTGGGAGGGCCTCAGCGGTACGGTGCGGTGCTACCTGGGCGAGTGCGTCAGCCAAGACATCGGTGGACTCCATCGTGCCGCGCAGCATGGCGCCGGCTTCGCGATCGAAGCGGCCAACCCCTACCTCGACAACCCCATCGACGACCCGGGAGACCTCGAGGCCGAACAGTTCGCCTCGTACGATCCCTGCTTCGACAACGAGTTCGAGGG
>CAZGVQ010000578.1:0-2607 GCA_964529355.1 uncultured Acidimicrobiales bacterium | reverse complement strand
TCTTCGTACGCCGATGCAAACCTCTCCCAGTACAACGCGAGGTGCGCTATCGACGACCGGGTGGTCTCATTGCCGGCAAAGATCATGAGCCGGAAGAAGTTGGCGAACTCGTCGCGGGTCAGTTGCTCGCCGTCGATCTCGGCTTCGAGCAGCTTGGTGATCAGGTCATCAGCCGGGTCGTCGCGGCGCCGATCTCCCAGCGTGGCCGCATACTCGCTCATGGCCCATGCGGCTGGGCTGTTGAACGGCAGCAAGCGGAGGTCGGTGGTATTGCCAAACGCATCCGGATCGAGTGGCTCGCCTCCGGTGCCCGCCACCAGATGATCGGTAAGGCCGATGAGGAAGTCGTGATCCTGCTCGGGCACGCCCATGAGGTCACAGATCACTCCGATCGGTATCGGCTTGGCCACCATGTCGACCCAGTTCCCACCGCCGTTGGCCTCAAACGCGTCGAGGCAGCTGGCAACCCGCTCGCGAATGGCCAGGCGATAGTCCTGCACGTGGCGGGGCGTAAATGCCGAGCTGATGATTCGCCGGAGTCGGGTGTGCACTGGCGGGTCCATATCGATCATCGACGCCCGAGCCTCGAGCGCATCTTCGTCGATGTCGTAGATCTGGATGTGGCCGACACCCGAGGAGTACGTGGTGGTGTCGCGCGACACCGCCACGAGGTCATCGTGTCGGGTTACCGACCAGAACCCGGCAATGCCACCGGATTCCGGACTCCACGTCAGACCCGGTTGGGCCCGCATCCAGGCGAAAGCGTCATGAGGAATCCCGCGCGAAAAGGCATCGGCGCCATGAAGATCGATCGGTGCCTCGACGCGACTCACGATTAGCCGATGACAAACGGGTCGCGGGTCGCGCCCTCAAGCTCGACCCATACGGTTTTGGTTTGCAGAAATGCGTCGAGCGCTTCGAGTCCGTTGTCCTTGCCGTAGCCGCTCTGCTTGAAGCCGCCAAAGGGCGCCATGTAGCTCACGTTGCGATACGTGTTGATCCACACCGTGCCCACATTGAGGTTGCGGGCCATGCGGTGGCCACGCCGAATGTCGTTGGTCCAGACACCGGCAGCGAGCCCATAGTCGGAGTCGTTGGCGAGCTTCACCACTTCGTCCTCGTCGGTGAAGGTCATGATGGCCAACACCGGGCCAAACACCTCGTCGCGGACGATCGAGCACTGGTTGTCGACGTTGGTGATGATGGTGGGCCGAACGAAACGACCACCCAGGTCGGGGTCGACCACGCCACCTGCGGCAACGGTTCCACCTTCGCTGCGGGCGGCATCGACCATGGCCAGAATGCGATCCCGCTGATCATCCGACGCTGCCGGGCCCATCTCGGTGGCCACATCACTGGGGTCGCCCAGCACGAGCACCGCGGCGCGGTCGACGAGCCGGCCGATGACCTCATCGGCGATGGCTTCGTGGATATAGGCCCGAGACCCGGCTACGCAGGTCTGGCCGCTGGCCGCAAAGATTCCGGCCAACAAGCCGTTGGTAGCCGCTTCGATATCGGCGTCCTCAAACAGAATCTGGGGCGATTTTCCGCCCAGCTCGAGCACGGCGGGCGTGAGGTTCTCGGCCGCGGCCCTGGCTACGTGCTTGGCGGTTGGTCCGCCGCCGGTGAAGGTGAGTTTGTCGATGTCGGGGTGCGAGCTGATCGCAGCACCCACCTCGGCACCACCGGTGACCACGTTGATCACGCCGGGTGGAAAGCCGACCTCGGCGGCCCGCTCGGCCAGCATGAGCGCGGTGACCGGCGTGAGGTCTGATGGCTTGACCACCACGGTGCAGCCGGCGGCAAGCAACGGACCCAGCTTCCACGTGAGCAGGGCCAGCGGCGAGTTCCACGGGATGATCGCGCCCACAACGCCCTTGGGTACCCGCTCGGTGTACACCAGGAACTGGCTGGTCGGCGCGGGGATCTGCTGGCCCACGATCTTGTCGGCCATGCCGGCGAAGTAGTCGAGATAGCTCTCAAGGCTCTTGGCCTGGGCGGTGGTTTCACGGATGATCTTGCCGTTATCGCGGGTCTCGGCCTGCGCGAGTTCGTCGGCGTCTCGCGTGAGCGCCTGGCCAAGCTTGCGCATGAGATCGGCCCGCTCCCGAGCCGACATTGTCGCCCACGGCCCATCCTGGAAAGCACGCCGGGCTGCCCGAACAGCAACGTCGACCGCCGCCGGATCATCGGCAACCTCGGCCCACGCCTTGCCCGAGTACGGGTTGGTGGTTTCCATTCGTCCACCGCTCGGCGGCGCAACAAACCCACCATCAATCCAGTTATCAAAAACCTGCATGGTCATTTTTCACTCACTTCGTCGTCCGACAAAACTGCATAATGAGCCTGGCTCGTTATGCAGTTTTGATGGATATGGCTTGGGCTGGGCATTTTTCGATTGCCTTTTCGGCTCTTTCAGGGGGCAGAAGGCCGGTGCCGATGACCGACGCTATCGAGGTGTCGTCGTCGACGAGGAAGGTCTGTTCTTCGAGCATCTCGCAGGTTCCCGACCCCAGGCAGGCCTCCGCGTCGACCTGTACCCGCACCAACGCGGCGTCGTCAGCACCGTTGCTGGTCATGTGACTTCCTGGAAGCAGGCTTCGAGGA
>CAZGVQ010000577.1:0-2612 GCA_964529355.1 uncultured Acidimicrobiales bacterium | reverse complement strand
TCACCACATCGCTGCCTCGGGGGCCCGCTGGTCGGGGGTCGAGCGAGTCGATATTGCGGAGATCGCCCGGGCTGCAAGAGCCGGACAGCCGCGTCCCGACCACGCGGTGAGCGAAGAGGTCGCGACCATGGTCGAGGCCCTGGCGTCCAATGCCCATGCGGTCGGGATGGCCGCCATCGACCAGTTCGTGGCTTCTGCTGGCCGCGACGTCGAGGCCTACGTGGAGATCATCGGCATCGTGGCTCGCGTCGTCGCCATCGATACTTTCGCCACCGGCATCGGCGCCGATCTCGTGGCGTTCCCCGAGCCGGATACCGCGGCTCCCACTGGTATCACCCGCAGCGCGGCCCGCAAGCGGTCGGCCTACGTGCCCACCGTCGGCCATGCTGGCGCGACCTCCGCACTCTCGGCAGTGGAATCCGAAGATCGTGCCCAGGAAGACCTCCACGGAGCGCTGTATCTTTCGTATGCCGAAATGGGCGATCTGTTCATCGAGAAGGGCCTGCCCCGCTGGCAGCTGGAGTTGATTGCGTCGCGAACGTCGCTGATCAACTCGTGTTTCTTTTGACTGTTTGCCCACTCCGGCATGCTCCGTGCGAGCGCCGACGCAGCAGGCATCAACCTCGACCTCACCTCGATAGGTGATCGATCACGAGGCCCTGGTCGCGAAGACGCCGAGGTGCTCTACGCGTTTACCGACGCCCTCATTGGGCGAACCGACGATCTCGACGCGGCACGGGCACGGGTGGCTGATGTGCTCGGCAGTGATGCGGTTGCCCCGGCGTCGGGATCGGCCGGAAACTTTGAGATGATGAACCGCATCCTCGATGGCGCCGGTATCCCGGTTCCGGCATCGATGCACGACTCGATGGGCCCACTGCTCGGCCTCAGCGGTCGATGAGCAGCCAAGAGTCCTCCGCAGCTGACTACCTGTCGCTTTCTGACTATCGGGGCCGAGTCGCAGCTTTGTACAGCGACGTCCGGCGAAGCGACGCGTCAGATGAAGAGACCTGGTTGGCGTGGTGCGACGCCCGGTACGAGTTGCTGGCGTCGCATCCAAAGTCGGCCTTCGCCGATGGCGACCAGCCGCCCGCACCGTTCTGGCGCTACAACGCCCGCTGGCGAACCGCCGGAACGATCATCGACGCCGACGTCGAGGACCTGATCCTCGCCGAGAGCGAGGATGTCGTTCGGTTGTTCACCGGTATTGGGAACGTCGAGTTCGAACTCGACGGCACCGGGTACCAACTGCCCATCTACTGGGCGGACTCCTACGGCGGTGGTTGGCTGTTGCCCTTCCGCGACGAAACCAATGGGGGGCTCACCTACGGGTCAGGCCGCTACGCGCTCGACGGTGCGAAGAGCGCTGACCTCGGCGTGTCCGATACCGGCGAGATCATCATCGATTTCAACTACGCGGTGCATCCGTCGTGTGTCTGGGGCAGCTGGATCTGTCCGCTCCCGAGCGCGCGGGCCTCGCTACCGATTGCGGTAACCGCGGGCGAGACCAAGCACGACAAAGACGAGGTGCGACACGGCTACCGCTGCGAGCGGTTCAATTGCGGAAAGTTCGTGGTCGATGGCGACGACCACGATTGCTGCTGACCCTCTGTATCAGGCGCTCAGTCTTTGAAGGATGTGCGCTGCATACGACGGGTGCCACGGTCCGTCATCGCCACTGGCGTTGAATTCCTCTTCCGCATTGAGCAGCAGCTGGATCAGGCGGCTCCGGGAGGGAAGACTTCCACCCTGGTCCCACATATGGGCTTGGAGGTACCCGGCGTACCAAAGCGCCCACTCAGGGTCGATGCCGTTGGAATCGATGAAGGCCTGATGATGATGGTGGCCGGTCTGCTGCAGCAGCTCCGTTAACTCTTCGGTCGACATGTCGCTCCTAGGTCGTTCGGTAATGCCCGCAGGCTAGATCATCGATCGAAAACGTGAAACAGGACTTCGCCGGCATCGTTGAGTACCACGGCTCGTCCACCGGGAACCAGGAGCGGTCGGTTGCCCACGAGCTTTCGAAGCTCACGCACGTAGCCCGGCTCGTTAGCTTTGCGATCTGTCATCCCTCAACTCTTGCATCTGGTTGCAATTCAACGTCGGCGAGTGCCCAAATGTTGGCCAGGTCGTCGGCCAGGCTACTTCAGGAACTTGCTGGTGGTGTTGTCGGCCAGGACCTTGCCGTTGGTCTGGCAGGTTGCGCAGTAGTTCACGTCGTAGCGGTTGTACGACACCTCGCGGATCACGTCGTCGCACACCGGGCAGGCATCGCCCTTGCGGTGGTGCACACTTCCGGGTCGATCCTTCGATGAGCTCATATCGTCGCGTGTGCGCTCGTACGCCAGGCCTTCGTCGATGGCGTCGTTGATTGCAGCATGAAGCGAGGTCACCTGTTCGTCGTCGAGCTTTGAGGCGTTGGCGAACGGCGAGATCTTGGCCCGGTGGCAGATCTCGTTCGAGAGTCGTCGACCCACGCCGGCGATGTGGCTCTGCTTGCGGAGAAAGCCGTGCACCCGCATCGACGCGTCGCCAACCAGCGCAGCGAGTTCGTCGACCGAAACCGAGTCGGCGTCAGGGCCCAGATTCTCGAACCGGTCGGAGGCCAGAGG
>CAZGVQ010000576.1:0-2614 GCA_964529355.1 uncultured Acidimicrobiales bacterium | reverse complement strand
TGACACCGACGTGGCCCATGCGGTCAGCACGTGGGCCGAAATTTCGGGCCACGTGTTTGCCGACGATTCCAACGACGGCGTGTTCGATCCCACCGAGATGCCGTTGTCCGGAGTGATGATCACGCTGTTTGACGACGCCGGTGTGCAGATCGGAACCACCCAGACCAACGCCCAGGGTCTGTGGGAGTTTCGAGGCCTTACGCCTGGCACCTACCGGGTGGTCCAAACCCATCCAGCGAGCCATCTCGATGGCATCGACACTGCGGGGTCCCTTGGTGGCGACGATTCGGTCGATGACGAACTCTCGGCGATCGCCGTGATCGATGGCGACCGGGCCACCGACTACAACTTCGGTGAACTGTCGCCGGCATCGGTGTCAGGTTCGGTCGTCGATACCTCCGGCAGCCCGATCGAGAACGTCGTCGTCACCCTTACCGGCACGGACGATCTTGGAAATGCCGTAACGCTGACGGTGACGACGGCGCCTGACGGTTCCTGGGAGTTCGCCGGGCTCCGCCCCGGCAGCTATGCCGTCGTCGAGACCCAACCGGTTGGTGTCGGCGACGGTCCCGATATTCCTGGCGGGCCAGCCGCCGCCTCCACGGCCAATGACACATTCGAGATCACGCTCGCCCCGGGCGATGACGCTGTCGACAATGTCTTCACCGAGAAGTTCGGATCGATCAGCGGCACGGTGTTCCACGACCATGACAACAATGGAGTTCAGGATCCGGGCGATGCGGGAATCCCCGGTGTGGCCCTCGCACTGCGCGATCCGGCCGGAAACCTCATCACCATGGTGACCACCACCGCTGACGGCGACTACCTCTTTGCGGGCCTTCTGGCCGGCGGGTACAACGTGGCCGAGTCGACCCCGATCAACTTCGACGACGGGATAGACACCCTCGGCGACCTGGGCGGCGACGACTCGGTGAACGACCAGTTCGCACTGACCCTTCCCGCCGGTCACGACGCTGTCGATTATGACTTCGCAGAGATCGGTACCTCGATAGCCGGAACCGTGTGGCTCGACGAGAACACCGACGGGGTCTTTGACCCAGCCGAACCCGGACGAGTCGCAGGGGCAACCGTCACGCTCGTCGATGTCAATGGAAGCATCATCGCGTCGACCGTCACCGATGCCGCTGGCTTCTACGTGTTCGACGATCTCTTCCCCGGCGATTACACGGTGCTGCTTACTCAGCCCGCCACCCACGGGCGAACCACCACAACCGAATTGGACGTGACCCTGCCAGTGGGTGGCTTGTCCGACGTCGATTTCGGCCTCAACCTGGGATCGGTATCGGGTTCGGTCTGGGACGATTCCTTCGGCGATGGAATCCTGGTGGTTGGCGAACCGCCGGTGGCGGGCGTCGAGGTCGTGCTGTCCGACGACTTCGGCATCGAGGTCGCTCGCGCCACCACCGACGCTGCCGGCAACTACGAGTTCACCGGATTGCCCATCGGGACCTACTCGGTACAGATCATTCCTCCTGTCGGGAGCACGCTGACCCTGACCGATCAGGGCGCCGACGACACCATCGACTCTGAAGCCGACCAGGTGACCGGCCATATCGAAGGCATCGTTGTGGCTTGCCCAGGAGCGCATCTGGTCGATGGCTGTAATCAGCCGCTCGGCGACAGCGACGGACACGACGCCGGCATCGTGGCCAGCACCGTCGATCTGAGTATCGAAAAGACGCTCGCGGCCTCGGGCGAGGCAGACGTTGGCGACCTGGTCGAATGGTCGATCGAGGTACGAAACAACGGCAACACGGCCGCTGCGTCAACCCTGGTCATCGACGAACTTCCCCCGGAACTGGCCTTTGTGTCGGCGTCCGGACCTGAGTGGACGTGTGTGGAGACGCTGTCGGCTACGGGAGCAGCGGCGTTCGAGTGTCTCCGATCGTCGACACTGGGTGCTGGCGACGTGGCGCCCGCGATTCGGGTGGTTACCTCCGTTGTGGCCCACCCCGTCGACGGCACGGTCGTGAACCGGGCGACGGTGGAGGACCCAACCACGGGAATCTCCGAATCGTCTCCGTCCGACAATGCCAGCAACTCGGAGCTCGCGGTGATACCTCCGCCCACCATCCCCACAACCGCGCCAACGACCCTGCCATCCACCACCGTGGCGCCAACGACCGTGCCATCCACCACCGTGCCTCCGGCCACGACTCCCGTCACCACGGTGGCGCCGACGGCACTCCCGCCGACAACGACCACCGTGACCCCAATCAGCCGCCCATCGGGTCCACTGGCCTTCTCCGGAGCAAGTTCGCTCCAACTGGCGGCAGTAGGACTCATGCTCGCCGCCTTCGGCGCAGGCCTCACCCTCAGCGCCCGCCGCAAAACCCCCCGAAATTTTCGCGGTTGACCACATCTGTGGTGGTAAACCGCGAAAATTTCGGGGGTTAGGGGGTCTTTGTTGCTGCTTCTGTTAGGCGTTGGAGGGTTGCTTTGATCGACTCGAGGTTCTTTTCGGGGTAGCCCACCATTTCTATTGCTTTGGGCACCAGCGCGGTCGACCAGTCGAAGGACTCGGTTACCCGGGTCTCGGTGTCGGAGATTGGTTCGAGCTCGTAGCGCCAGCGATGCCGGCCCAGGTGTGGCC
>CAZGVQ010000575.1:0-2617 GCA_964529355.1 uncultured Acidimicrobiales bacterium | reverse complement strand
ACACCGGACACAACGCCAAGCGATGAGGTACAGCTCGACGACAGCAACATTCGTCTTGCGGCCGCGCTTGAGCCGTTCGCCGAGTGCACCACACTGCTCGACCATCTCAAGGCCGAAGCCAGCGAACGGGTCGGTCCCTGGGGACTTAACGGCGGCGGCTATTTCTTCGGAGATGAAGAAGAAGCGATGGAAGACTCGGAGGAAGCCGCGGTCGATACCGCAAGCGGCGCAGAAGCCGCATCCTCCGACAGTGCTGGCGAGGGCGGGGAATTCTCCACGACCAACGTGCAGGAACTGGGCGTCGACGAACCCGACATGGTGAAGACCGACGGCGAGTCGATCTACATCCTCAAGGACAACCGTCTGATCGTGTTCGATGTCGACGGTGACACTCCCGAGCGAATCCACGATGTCGAGATCTCCGAAGGCCAGAACGGCTGGTTCGAACAGATCTTCCTCACCACCGACGCAGCGGGCAACACCAAGGTCTATGCGCTCGGCCACGGTGGCGGCGGCCTCCCCACCACGGACGAGCCATCCGGCACCTCCGACAGTGGCCACTACGTACAGAGCACCGTGATCAGCGAGATCGACCTGTCCGATGCCGAAGCAGCACCCGGTATCCGGAGCCTGCACATCGAGGGGTGGTCGGTGAGCGCCCGCCTCGTCGGCTCCGACCTACGGTTCGTGGTCAGCACCTTCCCCAACGACCTCGGCTTCCTCTCGCCCGCCGCCAGCAATGATGCAGCGGAGCAGCGGGCGCTCGAGGTCAACCGCGAGGTCATCGCCGAGTCGACCCTCGAAGACTGGCTGCCGTCGTATTCACTGGTGGCCGACGGCGAGGTCACCACCGGCCTGCTGGCCGAGTGCGACCAGGTGCACCGCCCCAACACCTTTGCTGGCTTCGGCGCTCTGTCCGTCGTGAGCATCGACACGGACATCCCGCTCGCTGCGTCCACCAGCTCATCGGTGCTGAGCGAAGGCCAGACGGTCTACGCCTCGACCGAATCCCTGTACGTCACCACCAACAGCTGGATCGATCCCCGAAGCTGGGAGGACTCGTCGTTCCAGGTCGAAGATTGGTCGACATCGATTCACAAGTTCTCCACCCCCACCGGTGAGCCAGCCCAGTACCAGGCCTCCGGAATGGTCGACGGATCGCTGCTCAACCAGTTCTCGATGTCGGAACGCGACGGCGTGTTCCGCGTCGCCACCACCGACGGCAACCCGTGGGACAACGAGTCGAGCGTCAGCTCCATCACCACCTTCGAACAGGCCGGCACCGAGCTGGTGCAGCTCGGCCACGTCGGTGGCATGGGCGAAGGCGAGCGGATCTTCTCGGTCCGTTATGTCGGCGACCTTGCCTATGTGGTTACCTTCCGCCAAACCGATCCGCTCTACACCGTGGACCTGGCCGATCCGGCCAACCCCACCATCCTGGGCGAGCTCAAGATCACCGGATACTCCGGCTACCTTCACCCCATCAGCGACACCCTGGTGGTCGGAATCGGTCAGGAGGCCGACGATGACGGTCGTACCGAAGGCGCAAAGGTAACCCTGTTCGACGTATCGGATCTTGCAGCGCCTGCGGCGCTCGATTCGTGGGTGCTTGAAAACAGCTACACCGAAGCCGAATGGGACCATCGCTCAGCGCTCTGGTGGAGCGACGCCAACCTCATGGTTCTGCCGGTCCAACAATGGAACTCCAACGGCGGCGACAGCTTCTTCGGAGCCGTAGCGCTCACCATTGCCGACGGCACCGTCACCGAGAAGGGCCGCCTCAGCCACATCGACACAGACGCCCAGGGCCAGACCGATTGTCGCCGCCTCACCGCAGCCGATCTCCCCGACGACGCTTCACGCGACAACGAGCTCTGGTACATCCTCAACGAGGAAGACTCCGGCAGCGTGCTACTGGCATGCACCGCCGACCAACGTGGCGGGCTGTCGGGTTATGGCTGCGAACAGATTCCCGTCGACGAGCTCGATAACTGGTTCGGCCCAGTCGGCGACCTGTCTCTTGGCGACGCCGACCGGCTCGAAATGTGTTGGCTCGATTCCTACCAGGATTCGATTTCGCGGTCGCTGGTTATCGACGGCAACCTCTGGACGGTCTCTCGCAGCACCATCCAAGCCAATGACCTTGACACGCTGGAAAAGGTCGCGAGCGCGACCCTCTAGCGGCCCTTCCAGTTCGGGGCGCGCTTCTCGATAAAGGCCAGCGGGCCTTCGGCGAAGTCTTCGGTCGTCGAGAGGTCGCGCATCTTCATGCCGCTGGCTCGGAACAGGTCGGCTTCGTCGCCCGAGCTGGCCTGCAACATGACATCGCGGCTGGCCTGCACAGCCAGAGGCGCGTTCACCGCAATCCGTTGGGCGAGCGCCGTGGCCTCGGCCATGACCTCGTCGGCCGGCACAACCCGGTTCACCAAGCCGGCAGCGAGCGCCTGGTCGGCGGTGATGGGGTCGCCGGTGAGGATCATCTCAGCCGCGAGAGCTGGTCCGACCGCCTGTGGCAGACGAAACAGTCCGCCCGCCGCGGCCACGAGGCTTCGCTTCACCTCAGGCAGCCCGATCTTGACGCCGTCGGCCACAACCGCCATATCGCAGGCCAGGAGAA
>CAZGVQ010000574.1:0-2618 GCA_964529355.1 uncultured Acidimicrobiales bacterium | reverse complement strand
CAACACCCTCTCTGACGGCACGATGCCGACCACCGCGATCAGCCACTGGACCCGCGATCGCGAAGAAGGTCGGCGATTCACGCTCGAACACATGGTGCACCGCCAGACCCAGGCCACAGCGTCTCACGTTGGTTGGAACGACAGGGGAGTGGTGGCGCCCGGCTACCTGGCCGACCTCAACGTGTTCGACCACGCCACCATCAACGCTGAGGCTCCCGAGTTGGTCGCCGATCTTCCAGCCGGCGGCACCCGACTGGTGCAACGATCAGTCGGTTATGCGGCCACCATCAAACGAGGTGTGGTGACGGCCGAGAACGGCGAGCTCACGGGCGAGCACCCCGGCTCGCTTCAGCGGGGCGCCCAGACCATCGCATAACTCGCGCCACGATCGCCCGTGGCGCTAGCCACCACGGGCGAACAGGCCCGTGATTCCCGTCGGAATCCGGATCGCCGCGACCACGAGGAACAACCCGCTCACTGCAAACTGGTACTCGCTCGCTCCATCGCTGAGGCTGTTGAGAAGCACGGTGAGCAGGCCGCCCGCGGTGAGGGTCCCGGCGACGAGCGCTCCAACCGGCGAGGTGATGCCGGCCAGATACGTGAGCGCCACGGTCACCAGCGACGCGAACACCACAAAGGAGCCAACGCTCACGATGGTTCGCTGGTAGGCCAGCAGGACGCCGGCCACCCCGGCCAGGGCGCTCGACACCGCGAATGCGCTGAGCTTGGCCTGCGCAACGTTGATGCCCGATGCGCTGGCTGCCCGCTCATTCGCCCGAACCGCCAACCAGCGGCGTCCCGCAGTACCCGAGCGGATGTTGCCGACCATGATCATCGCGATTGCGGCGAGAAGGATCACGATGACGCCGAAGGTCTTGCGAGGAAAGGCATCGCCCACCGCCGAGATGCCCAGGTCGATGCCGAACAGCGAAGGGGATTCGACGGTGGAACCCGCCAACCCTCCGGTGAACCAGCCGAGTTTGAACACCAACTCCTCCACGGCAACCGCCGCGGCCAGGGTGGCGATGGCCAGGTTGAGTCCGCGCACCCGTATTGCTGGCAAGCCGGCGATCTGGCCGGCGACGACCGCTACTCCCACCCCCAGAATCGGGGCGAGCGGGAAGGGGATGGAGAGGTTGTCGAGGAACCGAACGGTGGAGAACGCGGCGATGCCGGCGATGGCAAAGATTGCGAGCGAGATCTGCCCGACATAGCCGGTGATGACCACCACCGAGAGCGCAACGATGGTGCCGATGGCCGAGACGATGATGGCGGTGCGCCACTCGGACCCCACGAGCAGGGTGGCCACGATGGCAACCGCCGCGCTAGCGACGGCGAGGAGGCCGTTATGGCCGGCCGCCGGAACTCGGGGGAGCCGGTTGGTCGCTATGTCGCCCCGGCCGGGAAGCACCCCGCCACGAACCATGAGGGACAGCAGGATAACGAGGAACGGGATGCCCTGCTGCAGGCCGACATCGGGCAGCCACTCCCACTCGCGCTGAAGGTTCAACAACTCCGACTGCAGCATCCCGATACCGAGTCCGGTGAACAGCGCGACCCACAACGAGTCGAGTCGACCGGGAAGCGCCGCAGCGATTGCCGGCACCACAAGGAGACTGGTGGTCGATGGGTCGAGACGAATGACCGGCGCCGCGAGCACGATGACCAGGGCGGCCAACACCGAACCCAGCATCCAATTGAGCACTCCGACCGTGGTGGGGGAGATGCCCACGAGTACCGCACCGTACTCATTGTCGGCCACGGCCCGGGTCGACAGCCCGAGCCGGGTGAGACGATACCCGGCCCACAAAACAGCCGTGACGGCGATGGCGATGGCCGCAAGGATGTAGCGATCGGCCGGGACCCGGAGGCTCCCGATGGTGATGAGCTGGTCGGGCAACGGGCCTTCGATGACCAGCGCGGCTGCTCCGGTGGACCCGAACCGAAGGCCAACGATGGCAATGAGGTACAGCAGAAGCCCAAGGCTGGCCACAACCCTGGCCAGGGCGGGTGCGTCGCGAAGGAATCGAAAGACCAGCAGGTAGAGGAGAGCTCCCAGCAACGCGGCCAACACCAGCGCAACCACCAGCGCGGTCACCACGGTTGGGCGGGGCACCAGGGGTACACGAGCCGGTAGACCGAGGATGGGGAGCACCACATCGCCGGTGGCGCGGAACTCGTAGTAGACGAACGCGACGTACATGCCGATCGCCGCGTGGGCGAAGTTCACGACCCGACTCGCCCGATGGGTCACCACGATCCCGATCGCGAGCAGGGCAATGACCGCGCCCGAACCCAGCCCGAGAACGAGAAAGGTGAGGTGGTTCAAAGGCGCAAGCTATTCGGTGATCGCCGCTTGAAAGAGGTCGTCGGTCTCGATCCACTCGGTGGCCTGCGTTGGCAAGCCGCCGGGTGGCACGAAGAACAAGATCTGCTCGGGCGCACACAACGCCGGAAGACCCGGAACTCGCTGACCATCACAGGTATAGGAGTGGCCCCAGTACGACGTGCGCTCCTCGCCAGAGGAGACGAGGTCGATGATGGACTGCGACGTGATGTTGTCGCCGCCGAGCTCGCGAAGCAGCAGATACAAGTTCATGAAGCTGCGGAAGCCGACC
>CAZGVQ010000573.1:0-2618 GCA_964529355.1 uncultured Acidimicrobiales bacterium | reverse complement strand
GTCCGATACCCACACCTCTACTTAGGATTTACAACTATGGGAAACCTCAAGCCAACCAACCTGCCTTCCAAGCAGGAGACCATCGACCTCACCACTGAGAAGTTTGGTCTTACCGCTGGCGACACCGGTTCTCCCGAGGTGCAGATTGCGCTCCTTTCGGACCGCATCAACCACCTCACCGAACATCTCAAGACCCACAAGAAAGACCACCACAGCCGTCGTGGTCTGCTGATGCTTGTTGGTCGGCGCCGACGCCTCCTCGACTATGTCGCTGGTAACAACGTCGAGCGCTACCGCGAACTCATCGCCCACCTGGGCCTGCGTCGCTAGAGCCGCTCACTTCGTTCGCTCACCGAGTTTGGCTGCGCCAAACATCGCTGGGGCAAACAGGGTGCCCGATACGCGTCTAGGGGTGCTTTTGCCTCTAGCGTGAAGACAAGCCACCGATAGGTGGCTGAACAAACATTGACAATTCAAACCAACTGACGGTTCCAAAACCCTTTTGGTCAGTCTTCAGTGGTGGCATTCTCCTTCTCTGCGCTCGGACCTGAGCTGCTAGCGATGGAGCACGCGTCTACTGGGTACTGGCCGCCCGGAACCGTCTCTACTGGGGTATTCGAACGATCGTTGCCCCGAGGAGAAGACGAAATGGCTGAAGCCACTTCTGTAAGTGCGCCCGTATCTGGCGCGCCCGACAAAATTATGTCCTTTGAGGCCGGCAAACTTGCCGCCCTCGCCGACGGTGCAGTTATGGGTCGCATTGGCGACACCATGGTGCTCGTCACCGCCACCGGCGCCCGCAAGGCTCGCCCTGGCGCCGACTTCTTTCCGCTCACCGTCGACATCGAAGAAAAGATGTACGCCGCCGGAAAGATCCCCGGATCGTTCTTCCGTCGCGAAGCCCGCGCCGGAGAAAACGCCATCCTGGCCTGTCGCCTGGCCGACCGTCCGCTGCGTCCGTCGTTTCCCGACGGCTACCGCAACGAGGTCCACATCGTCGGAACCGTTATGGGTGCCGACATGGAGAACCCCTACGACGTGCTGGCAATCAACGCCGCCTCGGCTGCGCTGTGCATCTCGCCGATTCCCTTCAACGGTCCCATCGGTGCCTGCCGCATCGCCTACACCGCCGAAGGAACCTGGACCCCGCACCCGACCTACCAGGAAGGCGAAGCCAGCACGTTCGAGATGACCGTTGCCGGTCGCCTGCTCGACGACGGCGACGTCGCCGTCATGATGGTGGAGGCCGGAGGAACCGGCGCCGCCTGGGAGCTGTACGAAGGTGGAGCCCCCAAGGTCGACGAAGCGGTTCTGGCCGAGGGCCTCAACGCTTGCAAGGTCTGGATCAAAGACGCAATTGCACTCCAGCAGGAACTGGTCGACGCAATGGGCGGCAAGCCCGAGACCTTCCCGTTCGAAGCAGCAGCCGACTACAGCGACGAGATCATGGCCGCGGTCACCGCCGCCGGCGCCGACCAGATCGCCGAAAGCCAGAAGGTCGCCGACAAGGCAGAGCGCGGCGAAGCCGAGGATGTCGCCAAAGCGGCAATCATCGCTGCCGTGCTGCCGCAGTTCGAAGACGACGATGCCGCCGAGACCAAGATCAAGGCGGCCATCCGGTCGCTCACCAAGTCGACCGTGCGGAACCGTATCGTCAACGAGGGAATCCGCATCGACGGTCGTGGAACGTCCGACGTTCGTCCGCTTTCCTCCGAGGTCGATGTCATCCCCACCGCTCACGGCTCGGGCTTGTTCCAGCGTGGCGAGACTCAGGTGCTCAACTTCACCACTCTCGGTATGGCCCGCATGGACCAGATGATCGACGGTATCGATCCGACCGAGCGCAAGCGCTACATGCACCACTACAACTTCCCGCCGTTCTCCACCGGCGAGACCGGCTTCATGCGGGGCCCCAAGCGTCGCGAGATCGGCCACGGTGCCCTCGCCGAGCGTGCGGTGTTCCCGGTGGTCCCATCGATTGAGGAATTCCCGTACACCATCCGTCTGGTGTCCGAGGTTCTCATGTCCAACGGCTCAAGCTCCATGGCATCGGTCTGCTCGTCCAGCCTTTCGCTCATGGATGCCGGTGTGCCCATCAAGGCGCCGGTAGCCGGCATCGCCATGGGCCTCGTGTACCACGAGGAAAAGTACATCACCCTCACCGACATTCTCGGTGCCGTAGATGCCGTCGGAGACATAGACTACAAGGTTACCGGGACCAGCGACTTCATCACCGCTCTGCAGCTCGACACCAAGTTCGACGGCATTCCGGCCGACGTTCTTGCGGGCGCACTCGATCAGGCCAAAGAGGCCCGGCTGAAGATTCTGGGTGTCATGGCCGAAGCTATTCCCGAGCCTCGCCCCGAGGTCGGCCCCACCGCACCGAAGATCGTCAGCTTCGAGATTCCGATCGACAAGATCGGCGAGGTCATCGGCCCGAAAGGCAAGGTCATCAACGCCATCCAGGGCGAGACCGGCGCCAACATCAGCGTCGACGACGACGGAGCGGTCGGCATCGTTGCCATCTCGTCTACCGACTCGGCCATCGTCGACGAAGCTCGTCGCCAGATCGAACTCATCCTCGATCCCCCAACCGCAGAGGTCGGCCAGACCTACAC
>CAZGVQ010000572.1:0-2627 GCA_964529355.1 uncultured Acidimicrobiales bacterium | reverse complement strand
CACAGGAAGACCTCGAACGCACCGCCGATTGCCTTGGTGATGAGCTCGCTCTGGTCGAACTGGTCGATGTTGACGTTCAGGCCACAGTTGGTGGACCACTGATCGGCGAACAACTCTGCGGTAAGCAGGTTGCTGGGCACGTTAGTGGTTCCGTAGACCAGCTCTTCGGGTCGACCGATTTCGTCGAGTAGCGCACTACCGGCTGCGGGGTCGAACGCCGGGAAGCCCGGATCGTCAATGAACCCAAGGTCGCCCTCGGCGAATGGACCGTTGGCCAGCGCGTTGCCCGGTGCACGGAAGGCGAGGTACTCATCGCGATCGGTGCAAAGAGCGATTGCCCGGCGGAAGTCCGGGTTGTCAAACGGCGGAACACTGTTGTTGAGCAGTAGGTAGGTGGTTTCGCGCGACGCCGGAAGCGGTGCGAGGTTGCCGTCCCACTCGTTGTCCCAAAAGTCGAGGTTCTCGCCGAAGCTGTCCATGTTCACATCAGCGTCGCCCGATTCCATGGTGGCGCGTCGGGTGGAAACATCGGGGACCGGACGGTACGTGATGCTGTCGAGGTACGGCAGCTGGTTTCCGTCGGCGTCGGAGCGCCAGTAGTCCTCGTTGCGGCTGAGGACGGTCTGCTCGTCACGGCTCCACTCATCCATGACGAATGGACCGGTACCGACCATGAGGGCACCAGCACGTTCCGGGTTGTCCCAGAACGATGGGGCGATGAGCCAACCGGTACGACCGGCGAGGTTGCGGCCAAAGGTTGCGAACGGAACGCTGAAGGTGACGGTGACGGTCATGTCGTCGACGAGCACGATGCTTTCCGGTCCGTTGACAAGGTCGAGGAACACCTGTCCCTGGAGAAGGCCCGATGCCATCTCGGTGAGGCTCCGCTGTACGGCAGCGCCGTCGGCTGGAGTGCCGTCGTGGAAGGTAACGCCGTCACGCATGACGAGGGTGAACTCGGTGAAGTCGGCGTTGGGCTCATAGGACTCGAGCAGGAACGGTTCGACCTCGTTGTTCTCGTTGATCATGGTGAGGTTGTCGGTGACCGAGTTCATGACACTGATGCAGGACACGGCGCAGTTGGCGCCGGGGATGTCCCAGGTGTCGCTCTCAGCTTCGAGCAGCACGCTGAGGTCGCCGCCCGAGACGGGACCATCGGCCATGGCGTCATCTTCCATGGCTTCTTCATCTTCATCTTCCATGGCTTCTTCTTCGTCGTCGGCATCGCCGCCGTCGTCGCCGCCATCGTCGTCACCGCCGCCATCATCGGTTTCGACCTCTTCGCCCGTGTCACCCCCTGCCGAGTCGTCGTCGCCGCTACTGCCACAGGCAGTTGCAAGCATTGCGAAGACCGCAAGGGTCGCCAGTAGGCGAACCAAAAGTCGCGTAGAACCTTGGGATGTCGACACGAAAAACCCTCCAGAAATGGCGTGTGACGGATCTCACACTAGGTGTGAGTGAATCCCAAGGTTGGCGTAGCCAACCGCGCATAGCAAGTCAGGACGTCGTGAGCAGGGAGAATCAACCTACTCAACAGTAGGAAGTCGCTCTTCTTTGTCATGACTTCGTCATAACTTCCTCAATACTTCCTCAGTACTACCGCACCGCTTATCCCGTTGTGAAACGATTTTCCTTGGTCGACGCGCCAGCCATCTGTGCTCTCGAACGTCGCCAGATCGTCGATGGACGTCGCGGAATGGGTAGCAATGAATCGGATGAGTTCGCCACGCGGATAGATACTGGCGTCGGTGATCCGGTGGCCCACCGCTTTGCCTTTCCAGCTCAGAAATCGAACGGTCAGCCGCAGCCGGTGGCGAGGTGATCCGCTGCTGGTCCACAGCGGCTCGTAGGCGTTGCGAAGGAAATCCCAGACGACCCGGCCGTCTACGACGGGATCGATAACCCTTTGAAGTTCGTCGCGCCAGAACGCGTCCAGCAGCCCAAGGGGAGGGAGCTTCACGGTCATCGGTAGGAAGTAATCCGGGATTTGATCGCGTGACCGAAGGGCTCCCCACAAGCCCGACAAAATGATGAGCTGACGATCGATGAGCGACCTCGCCTCGGCGGTGAGCGACTCGTAGCCAATGGTGGAGAAGAGCGTGTTGTCATAGCGCTCGATGGCGGGCATCGTCGGCCGGTCGAGCAGACCATGGTTGCGTTGGAGCGCTTTGGCGTTGCTGGCGTGATGCGCGCTCGTCGTCGCCCCGGCGGTCTTGAGGTACCGCTCGAGCGCATCGGCGATGTCGTGGCGCCGCGGGTCGAGTTGGGGAAACGACCGAAGCCATCCGCTGCCGTTGCCGCCCGGCTTCTTCTTTCCCGACGTCGGGACGATGATGACCGGCTCGTCACCCGCACCGGCCATGGGGCTATCCGGTCAGACCCGAATCAGCAGTGCGTCGCCCTGGCCGCCACCGCCACACAGCGAGGCCGAGCCAAGCCCGCCACCGCGGCGCTTCAGCTCGTAGGCCAGCGTGAGCACGATGCGAGCGCCGGTCATGCCGATGGGGTGACCGAGCGCGATTGCGCCGCCGTTCACGTTGACGATGTCGTCGGGGATGCCGAGTTCGTCCATCGATGCCAGCGCTACGGCCGCAAAGGCTTCGTTCATCTCGAACAGGTCGACGTCG
>CAZGVQ010000571.1:0-2632 GCA_964529355.1 uncultured Acidimicrobiales bacterium | reverse complement strand
TCCTGAATCGCATGAGCCCGGTTGGGATTGAGCTCGGGCTGGTTGGCCATGTAGGCAAAGGTGAGGATGTCGCCGTTGGCCGCCTCGGCAAAGCCGGCGAGGGCGGAGACCTCATTGAGGCTGCCCGTCTTGCCCCGGATCTTTCCGGTGACATCAGCACCGAGGAACCGTTCGCGAAGCGTGCCGCGTTCCCCACCGATAGCCAGCCCGCTAGCAATGGCCGACTCGGGGCCGGCCCGGTCGAGTAGATCGATCAGCAGGTCGCAGGTGAGTTGGTTCTCGCTCGAGAGGCCGCTTCCGTCAGCGACGACGACACCGGCCATCTTGAACCCGGCACGGGTCATGAGAACCCCCGAGGCTGCGGCTCCGGCTTCGGTGGTGGGCTCGTCACGGGTCGCGAGTCCGATCTCCTTGAGCAGGAGCTCTGCGGTGCTGTTGTCGCTGTTGGCCAACATCTGCCCGACCACCTCGGTCATCGCCGGCGACTCGATGGAGGCGATCTCCTCAAGCCCATCGGGGAGTTCACCGTTTCGGGCTGTCTGGCGCGGGATGATACCCCTCGCCTCAAGAAGGTCGTCGAAGATCGCAGCCGAGTTGGCCGCCGGTTGGTCCGAGCGCGTCGCGAGCTGGTTGGCCTCGTTGTCGTCCGGGAAATTGCTGAACCCGTCGTTCACCGAAAGCGCCGACAACGGACCGGTCTGGTTCTGATCGACGAACCGCGGTGGCCAACTCGCGACGGACCGTTCGAGGTCGTAACGGGACTCGTCACCCACTACCGCGCCGCGGATCTCGGTGATGCCGGCCGCGGCCACGGCGTCGGCCAGGGCCGCGAGGTCGGTGAATGCATGGGCCTCGGGATATCGGCCGACGTACCGGGCGGTCGAGATGATGGGGTCGCCGCCGCCGATAAGCCACAGGTCGCCTTCGATGACGCCGTCGACAACCGCCTCGGCGGCAACGGCGGTGCGATAGGTGAACCCATCGCCCAGCGCCTCGAGAGCCGCAGCGCCGGTGACGAGCTTCTGAGCCGACGCTGGCACCAGTGGCAGGGTGCCGTTGTGGTTGAAGACCTCTTCGCCGTTGCTGGTGTGGACGACCAGACACGTCGCTTCGGGCGATTCGTCGACCACGGAAACAAGATCTTCGGCCAACACCTCATTGGACGTCGCCACTCGGATGAACGTGGGCAGCCGGCGAGCCGAGAACATGGGGGTGATAGGTGAAGGCTGCGGCTCGGATGCCACGGGTTCGCTGAGCGCCGCCGCCTCGCGGTCAGCCTCGCGGGCCATGTAGGCGGCCACACCTGCGGCGATGAGCAGCAGAAGGGGCAGGATCAGCTTGCGCACGGCGTGATCGTACCCCGTGCGCCACCCGAACACCGGGCGTGTAAAGATTCCGACATCATGCAAATTCTCTCTGCACTGTTTCTCGACACGATCGACCTCCGGCAGGTCGAAGGCCCAAGCACCCGTATCGACATGGCCGGCATCCAATTCTCGGCTGCTGCGCCCAGCCCGTTGCCCCTTACCTGGGCGCCGCACCTTGCGATTATCGCTCACGCCGGGCCCGACGAGGAGGGCACCGGGGTGCTCGAGGTGGTGTTCAAGCGCGACGGCGAGCAGATTGCCCGAAACGTCCAGCCGCTACAGGTCGAACCGGGCAAGTTCACCTACCGACTCGTGCGCGCTGAGCTCGAGTTCGAGGAATACGGCACCATCTATGCACATTGCAATATCGACCGCGGCGTTGAGACCCTGGTGCCCTACACCCTGCTCGCGCCCGAGGCATCCGACGAGACCTCCTGAGCCATGAGCAGGTTCGCAAGCTCGTTGTCGGTGCACCCCTTGGCCACCCATGCGGTCGGCGAAGCGGTGGGAGACGTACTCGATGGCGTTGGGCCGATGCCCGACATCGCCATGCTGTTCGTCACGGCGCCGCTGGTTGGAGTGCTCGAGGATGTCGTCGGAGCGATTCACAAACTGCTGCAGCCGAAGAGCCTTCTGGGCACCACCGCGGTCTCGGTGATGGGAGGCGCACGCGAGGTCGAGGAAGGTCCGGCGCTGGCCTTATGGGCGGCGAGCTTCGATACCGGCGACGAGGCTGCCGGCCGGCCAATCCGCCTCACCGCATCTCCCTCCGACGGCGGGTTCATCATCGATGGGATTCCCGAGAATCTGAGCAGTGACGACACCGTCCTCCTTCTCGCCGATCCGTTCTCCTTTCCGGTCGATGGTCTTCTCCGATCGCTCAACGAACGTGCCCCCGGCATTTCGTTGGTCGGCGGCCTCGCATCGGCAGCCCGTGGACCCGGGGGAAATCGCGTCATTCTCAACGATCAGCTGTACGCCGACGGAGCGGTGGCCTTGGTGCTCGACCGGTCGACGCCCACCAGCACGGTGGTCTCGCAGGGCTGTCGCCCGATCGGCGACCCCTTCACCGTCACCGCATCATCGGGAAACATGATCGAAGAACTCGGCGGCGTCGCTGCGCTCGACCGACTCGAAGCACTCGTCGCGGGCGCCACCGACGAAGAGCGCGCCCTCCTGGGAAACGGTGTCCACATCGGCATCGTGGCCAACGAACAGCGAGCCACCTTCGAACGCGGCGACTTCGTAATACGAGGCGTGCTGGG
>CAZGVQ010000570.1:0-2638 GCA_964529355.1 uncultured Acidimicrobiales bacterium | reverse complement strand
GGTGCCGTACCCGCATGAAAAGCAAACGCCCACCGACCCGGCACGAGCCTTCACGGCACTGCACGAAGAGAATGGCACCGCCGGCTAGTTGTGGGCTCGTGAGTGCTGCGACTGGTACATCTACATCGAAGGTCACAAGTACCTCGCTCCACCGCGGCGCGAAGGCGGCAAGCCTCGGTCAAAGAATGCGCTCGACCGGTTCGATATCGACTACTCGCTGTGCATGTACTGCGGCATCTGCGTCGAGGTCTGCCCGTTCGAGGCGCTCTTCTGGAGCCCCGAGTACGAGTTCAGTGAACCCAAGATCGCCGACCTGCTTCACGACAAGGAACGCCTTGGCGAGTGGATGCACACCGTGCCCGAGTTCGAGGCCTACGAAAAGGGCTCCGAAGCCAAGGTGAAGAAGGTCCCCGCGACGTGAGTTCGCTTCTCGCCCAGATCACTACTGGCGACGACATCCTCGTCGCGCAGAACATTTTCTGGTGGTTCTTCGCGATCGTGACCGTCATGGCGGGCATCAAGGTGGTCACCACCGAGAACATCGTGCACGCTGCGCTCTATCTGGTCATCGTGCTAGCCGGCGTCGCCGTGCAGTTCGTGTTCCTCGGTTCGGAATTTGCCGCTGTCACCCAGGTGCTGGTGTACATCGGTGCCATCGTCGTGCTGTTGCTGTTCGGCATCATGCTCACCCGTGGAAGCCTTGGCGACGACACCCTCGTCGACACCGAACGCCGTGGGCTGGGTGCCCTGGTCGGTCTCCTGTTGTTCGGGCTTATGGCCTTTGCGCTGGTCGATGGCTACGAAGATGTCCTGTTGCCCGAAGACACCCGAAACCTCATCGAGGTCGAGGCCCCGATCGACACCGACATCGATGACGATGAGTTCATTCGCACCACTCGCGGCAGCGACACCGCCGCGATCGGCGACACCATCTTCGAAAGCTACATCGTGCCGTTCGAGGCGGTTTCGGTCCTCCTGCTCGCTGCGCTTATCGGCGCCGTCGTGATCGCCCGGAAAGAGTAGGCAGCACCGCATGCTTCTCAACCAGTTCCTTCTGCTTGCCGCCGCCTTGTTCTGTCTTGGCGTATACGGCGTCATCACCCGCAAGAACGGTGTGATGGTGCTGATGTCGATCGAGATGATCCTCAATGCGGTCAACATCAACCTCGTGGCCTTCGGCGCCTTCAACGGCACGCCGATCGGCTCGGTATTTGCCCTGTTCGTCATTGCGGTCGCCGCAGCTGAGGTCGGTATCGGCCTCGCCATCGTGCTGCTGATCTACCGCAACAAGAAGAGCATCGACTTCTCCGAAGTCGACATGCTGAAAGGCTGACGGTTGAGTCTTTCGTCTCTCCTCATCTTTGCCACCGATGCCGGTCCGGCATTGCCGGGCTACACCTTCGACGGTCCGTGGATCCTCCGAAACGTATGGCTTCTGCCGCTTATCCCGGCGCTGTCGTTCATGACCATTCTGTTCTTCGGCAAGCGCATGCCCTTCAAGGGCGCCGAGGTTGGTATTGCTTCGGTTGTGTCGATCCTGTTGCTGGCCATCGTTGCCAACATCGCCTGGTTCGATCATCGTGACAACTACGAGTCCGCTCGGGCCGAAGACGCCTCCGGAGCCCTTCTGAGCGACGAGTTTTCCACCGTCGTCGTCGATGGCGAACCCGATTCGGTTCGATTGTCGACCGACGCGGGCGAAGGCGGCGAAGGCAGTTCGGGTTCGACCGCGGTGCGGAACGAGGCAACCTGGTTCGAATCGGAAGGTATTGAGTTCAAGGTCGGCACCCTGGTCGATGGCCAGGCCGTGATGATGCTCTTTGTCGTCACCTTCATCTCCACCCTCGTGCATGTGTTCTCCACCGAGTACGTGGGCGGCGACCGGCGCTACACGCACTACTACGCGTTCCTGTCGTTGTTCACCGCGTCGATGTTGTTGCTGGTCGTTTCAGCCAGCACCGTGCAGTTCATCACCGCGTGGGAGTTGGTTGGTGTCTGCTCCTTTGCGCTCATCGGCCACTGGTGGGAGGAGAAACCCAACTCCGACGCGGCCCTCAAGGCGTTCCTCACCAACCGCGTCGGCGATATCGGGCTTCTGGTCGGCATGATCATCCTGTTCTTCAGCGCCGGAAAGACCTTCGACATCGTCAGAATCAACACCATGGCGCTCGATGGCGAAATCCCCCAGCGCACCCTTACCATCGCGGCCTTCTTCCTCATGGGCGCGGTAATGAGTAAGTCCGGCCAGTTCATTCTCCATACCTGGCTGCCCGACGCGATGGCGGGTCCGACTCCGGTGTCGGCCCTCATCCACGCGGCCACCATGGTTGTGGCCGGTGTGTATCTGATCGCCCGCCTCTACGGCGTGTTCTTCGTGGGCTTCTCCATTGAAGGATCGCCGGTGAATCCAATGGCGCTGATTGGTATGTTCACGCTGATCTTCGCCGGACTGCTCGCCTTTGTGCAGGACGACATAAAGAAGGTGCTCGCGTATTCAACGGTGAGCCAGCTCGGATACATGGTCATGGCCCTGGGCGTCGGCGCCTGGACCGCTGGCATGTTTCATCTCTTCACCCACGCATTCTTCAAGGCGGGCTTGTTTCTCGGTGCCGGGTCGGTGGCCCACGCCGTGCATAGC
>CAZGVQ010000569.1:0-2642 GCA_964529355.1 uncultured Acidimicrobiales bacterium | reverse complement strand
GAGGAGTTCGTCGAACTTGCCGCCGAGCACCGGGTGATCCCGGTTTGGCAGGAGATGCTCGCTGACCTGGCGACGCCGGTGTCGGTTTTTCAGCGCTTGGTTGGGGACGCGCCCGGCTTTCTCCTGGAATCGGTTGCCGGTGGCCAATGGTCGCGATGGTCTTTTGTTGGCCGCAACGCCGAGGCAACGCTGGTCCTACGCGACGACGCCATCTCCGTGGAGGGCACCCTTCCCGAGGGGATCCCGACCAATCAGGGAATGCTCGCGGCACTTGAGGCCCTGCTTGAGGTGTACCACGCACCCGATATCGACGGGCTGCCGCCGATGCACGGAGGCCTCGTGGGTTTCCTGGGGTACGACGTCGTGCGAGAGGTCGAGCACCTTCCCGACGTGCCCACCGATGATCTCGGGTTTCCCGATGCGGTCATGTCCGTTGTAGGTGAACTCGCAGCCCTCGACCATTGGGCCCAAAGGGTCACGCTCATCGCGAATGCCTTCGTGCCGCCCTCGGCCGACCACGAGACCCTCCGCACGATTTACGACGGCAGTCTCGCCAAGCTCGCCACCATGGCCGCCGACGGTGCGGCACCCCTCGACGAGCCATTGCTGCCCATCCCATCAGCCGACGACCCGCTGCCCGAGGTCACCTCGAGCATGGGAAAGGAGATGTTCTGCGCGGCCGTCGAGGCGGCACGCGAGTACATCTTCGCCGGCGACATCTTCCAGGTCGTCCTCTCGCAGCGATTCGACTTTTCGCTCGACGCCGCCCCGTATGACTTCTACCGGGTGCTGCGCCAGATCAACCCAAGCCCCTACATGTACTTCGTGCAACACCCAGAGCTCACCCTGGTGGGCGGGTCGCCCGAGCCGATGGTGAAGCTCACCGACGATCGGGTGATTTCGCGACCGATCGCCGGAACCCGCAGGCGCGGGGCCAACGATGTCGAAGATCGCCGGATGGAATCCGAGCTACGCGAGGACCCCAAGGAAATCGCCGAACACGTGATGCTGCTCGACCTGGCCCGCAACGATGTTGGTCGGGTCGTGACCTTCGGTACCGAACAGGTCGACGAACGGTTTGTGCTCGAGCGTTACAGCCACGTCATGCACCTCACATCGCAGGTGTCGGGGCAGCTGGCCGAAGGCAAGACGCCTATCGATGTGCTCCGGGCCACGCTGCCGGCCGGCACGCTCTCGGGAGCCCCCAAGGTGCGGGCGATGGAAATCATCGACGAACTCGAACCGGTGAAGCGTGGCCCCTACGGCGGTGTGGTCGGCTACTTCGACTTCTCCGGCAACATCGACACCGCGATCACGATCCGAACCCTCTTTGTGAGCGACGGGCAAGCCTCGGTGCAGGCCGGGGCCGGCATCGTCGCCGACAGCATTGCGGCCCAGGAGCACCTCGAGTGTGAGAACAAGGCCCGAGCGCTCCTCGCGGCGGTGGAGACCGCCCGTCGCATGACCGCGGTTCGTACCAAGACCGCTGCTCGAAACAACACCGCGGTTCCAAACAACACCGCTGTTCCAAACAACACCGCTGTTCCAAACAACGAGGACCCGTCGCGATGACCACCCCCGAACTTGCCGAGAGCTACCGACTGCTCACCGCCGAACCCTCAGCGGTTCGTCTGGCCCGCGACATCGTGAGGGTCTCCGGACCCGATGCGTTGTCGTACCTGCAAGGCCAGATCAGCCAGGACGTCGAGCCCTTGGGCGATGGTGGGTCGGCATGGTCTTTGATCCTGCAACCCCAGGGCAAGGTCGATGCGTGGTTCCGAATCACCCGGCTCGCCGATGATCCTGATGCCACCTTTGCGCTCGATCTCGACGCGGGATTCGCCGATGCGCTCATCGACCGGCTCAACCGTTTCAAGTTGCGGGTGAAAGCCGATATCGACGTCGTCGATGGCGACATGTTGGCGGTGCGCACCCCGGGCGAACCGCTCGGCGCAGCGGCGGGCCCGTCGGTCGGCGCGTACCGCGCCCAACCGTTCTTCGGGGAAGGTGTCGACCTCCTCGGCCCGAGCCAGGACCTGCCCGCCACACTCACCGAAGCATCGCCCGAGGCGTACGAGGTGCTCCGCATCGAGGCCGGAATGCCAAAGATGGGTGCCGAACTGACCGAAGACACCATCCCGGCCGCCGCCGGAATCGTCGATCTCTCGGCCAGCTTCACCAAAGGTTGCTACACCGGCCAGGAACTGGTGGCCCGAATCGACTCGCGTGGCAACAACACACCCACCCACCTTCGGGTCCTCCGATCCGACGAACCGATGTCGGTCGGCGATGTCATTGGCGATGACGAGGGAACCATCACGAGCGCTGCGGTCCACCCCGACGGCGGGTCGGTGGCGCTTGGGTATGTGAAGCGCTCGGTCGAGGTGCCGTGCCTGCTCGCCGTGAACGCTACCGATGCTTCGGTGCGTGCGGTTCCCTCGGCTCCGGTTAGCGCCGATTAGGGCTCTACGCTGAGTGGTGTGGACCACTACGAGGCGCTTGACGCCGATCCGAGCGAGAGCGAAACGGCGCTTCGTCGTCGCTACCTTTCGCTAGCCCGCCGGTACCACCCCGACCAGCTCGTTTCGGCCTCTGAAGAGGAGCGCACCCAGGCGGCGAAGCGGGTGCGCGTGGTCAACCAG
>CAZGVQ010000568.1:0-2651 GCA_964529355.1 uncultured Acidimicrobiales bacterium | reverse complement strand
TTACTGAACCGAAGGTTGGCCGCCACGGTGTCGTGGAACATGTGGGGGTCCTGGCTCACCACACCGATGGCATCGCGCAGGCTCTGTTGTGTAACCGAACGCACGTCGTGACCGTCGATCTTCACGGCGCCTTCGGTGGCTTCGTGCAGTCGGGGAATGAGTGAGGTGAGGGTGCTCTTGCCGGCGCCCGATGGCCCCACCACGGCCACCATCGACCCGGCGGGCACGGCGAGGTCGATGTTGTGGAGCACCATCTCGGCGGGGGCGTTGTCGTGGCCGAGTGCATCGAAGGTGGCGCTGTTGCCGTCGGACGGATAGCCGAACGACAGGTTCTCGATGTCGATACGGCCCTGCACGCCATCAGAAGCATCGGCACCGAGCTCGATAGCGTCGGGTGCGTCGACGATGGGGTTGGGGGTGTCGAGGATCTCAAAGACCCGTTCGAACGACACGTAGGCCGACATGATGTCGATTCGGGCACCGGTAAGGCTGGTGAGCGGAGCGTAGATACGCACCACGTACAGGCTGAGCGCCGCGAGGGTGCCGATGGAGATGTCGCCGCTGATGGCGAGTCGTCCGCCGATCCAGTAGATGGCGGCGGTACCGATAGCGCCTACCAACGACAGCGCAATCATGAACGTGCGGCTGTACATGGCGCTACGCACACCGATGTCGCGCACCCGGCTGGCCCGATCGGAAAATTCGGTCTGTTCGGCCACCGGGTTGCCGAACAACTTCACCAACAGCGCACCGCTTACGTTGAAGCGCTCGGTCATGGTGTTGTTCATCGTCGCGTTGAGATCCATGCCCTCGCGGGTGATGTCCTGCAACCCGCGACCGACCCGTTTGGCGGGCAGAACGAACAGCGGCAGCAGCACCAGCGACAGCAGGGTGAGCCGCCACTCGAGGAAGAACATGGCCACCAGGGTGGTGCCGAGGCTGATGAGGTTGCTCACCACCGAACCCAGGGTTCCGGTGAACGCCCTCTGGGCGCCGATGACATCGTTGTTGAGGCGGCTGATGAGCGTGCCGGTCTGGCTTCGGGTGAAGAAGGCCAACGGCATGCGTTGCACGTGGTCGTACAGGCGCGATCGCAGGTCGAAGATAAGGCCCTCGCCGATGCGGGCCGACCACCAGCGCTCGAGCATGGCCAAGCCAGCGGCCGCAACTGCGGCGGCCACGAGGATGATGGCCAGTTGGTCCAGGTAGCCGCGGTCGGTGTCGATGATCGCGACGTCGATGATCTGGCGGAAAAGCAAGGGCGGCAGCACCGACAGAATCGAGGCGGCCACCAGGGTCAACAAGAAGCCGACGATCATCGACTTGTAGGGCTTGGCGAAGGACCAGACGCGACGACGGGTCTCTTTGTTGATCGTCTTGTTCCGAAACTGGTCGGTGTCGCGAGTCATCTGATGCATGAGTTGCATCGGGCTGGGTCCCTGCATGTTCTCAAAAGGGTACTGCTGAAGCGGATTCTGAAGGGCATCAGCCCGGCTTGGATGTGCCGATTGATCGCCGGGTTGATTCGATAGCCTTGAAGGGATGATTCGGGTAGATGACACCAGCCGGGAGGCCACTCGAGACCTCCTTGAGAAAGGTGGTCGGTACTGCCTGAAGACCTACGGACACGCCAATACCCGCCCGATTCTGTTCGCTCGGCACGATATTGCCGTGCTGTTGACGGGCCGGGCCGGGTCCACCTTTGCCGTCAAGTGGTATCTGCATCACAACAGCATGCAGAGCGAGTACAGCTGGACCCATAACCATCGCACCGAGGTGCTGTACCCGAGCGAGTGGCATCAGCAGCGGGGTGCCGACGTGGTGTCGGGTCAACCGTTCAACCTGGTGCGATTTACCCGCAATCCCTTTAACCGGGCGGTCAGCTCGTATCTGCACAGCAACCAGAACCAGCCGGTCTTCAAGCCCATCATGAAGCACTACGGCCGTAGCCATGAGGACGGCGAGGGCTATTCCTTTGTCGAGTTCTTGCAGTACATCGAGGCCGTTGGGCCAACCCGGGTCAACAACCATTTCGCCCTGCAGCTCAGCTACATGGAGGTCATCCATGAGCTCGATGCGTTCTGTCGTATCGAGGACGGGCTCGATGGACTCAACGCGCTCGAGGCAGAACTCGGGCTTCCCGAATCGAGCAACAAGGTCTACAACGCGCTTCGCCGGTCGCCCCACAATCTCAACTACGACGACGACGTTGAAGGCGGGGTCCCCGACCGGGTCTTCCCGCTGGCCAAGCGAAAGCTGCCATATCCGAGCCCCGATCGGTTTTATAACGAGCAAACCGTGTCGATGGTTCAGAACATCTATGCACGGGACTTCGAGCGATTTGGCTACGACAACGCGTTGCCAGATCTGCGTCCCAAGGCCAGCAGGAACTGATCATGGTTGCGTATCGACCGCTTGAGCCTCAGTGGCATCGCGACCCTTTCGGTCGCCATGAGCTCCGGTTCTGGGACGGCATCGCCTGGACCGAACGGGTGGCCGACAACGGTGTCGAAGGCGCCGACCCGGTACCGCCCACCGGTGCGCCCCAGCCCACGTTCGTGCAACCGACTGAAGCCGAACCAGCGGTCGAGCCCAGCCCGCCGCCGCTTCCGTCGGAGCCAGCCGCCGCACAACCCGGTGGTCCGTTTAAC
>CAZGVQ010000567.1:0-2659 GCA_964529355.1 uncultured Acidimicrobiales bacterium | reverse complement strand
TGGCACCACCTCTGGCACCACCTCTGGCACCACCTCTGGCACCACCTCTGGCACCTTGGGTAGCTGGGTGCGTGGACGGTGGAGGTCAATCCCTATGATTGCAGCGATGACCGCGTCGCTAACCCCTCCGAGCACACCCGTTGCTGAGCGGCGAATTCCGACTCGCCGGATCTCGCTGGCCGAAACGCTTCGTGACCTTCCCCACACGTACGCGGGCGAAGATGAGGTGCTGATGAGCCATATTCTTGCCGCCTTCTCGGCGGTGATTCCCGATGGCGAGGAGTACTTCGTTCGCACCGTTCGGCACTTCCGCGGCGAGATCACCGACCCACAGTTGAAACTCGATGTCGCCGGATTCATTGGACAGGAAGCGGTGCACGGTCGCGAGCATCGTGAGCTCAACGACTCCCTTCAAGCCCTCGGCTATCCCACAAAGAAGATCGAGAAGGCCGTCGACAAAGCACTCCGATTTCGCGAACGGGTGATGTCGCCCCACGCCAACCTTGCGTGCACCGCCGCACTCGAACACTTCACCGCCACCTTCGGAGCGGTGGTGCTGGGCAACGACGAGGCTCGAGCCTCGCTGGGTCCGGTGGGCGACTTCTGGGCATGGCACGCCATGGAGGAGTGCGAGCACAAAGCGGTGGCATTCGACGTGTTCCGCGCGACCGGCGGAACCGAGCGCACCCGCAAGCGAATGATGAACTTCATCACGGTCACCTTCATCGGCGGGATTTCGTTCGAAGTGCTCATTCAGATGTTGCGCGACCCCGCAGCGCGCACCCCGGGGGCCCGCAAGCGCACTCGAGAGCAGCTGCGAAACTCGCCCTTCTTGTCAAAGCCGATGTGGCGCAACCTACGCGACTACAACCGCGACGGTTTTCACCCCGACGATCACGAAACCGATCACTTGGTCGAGGAGTGGCGAGAGACCTTCTTCGGCGAAGACGGACAACTCAACGAGTTTCTCGCCGCAACGGGCGCCGCCTAGACCGGCTTGTGAAGTTCGAACGCTGAGTGCAGCTCTTGCACGGCACGCTCGGCTTGATCTTCACGCACCACACAACTCACCCGGATGGCCGAGGTCGAGATCATCTCGATGTTGATGCCGGCAGTGGCCAACGTTTCGAAGATGGTTGCCGCGACACCCGGGTTGCTGCGCATCCCGGCGCCGATCACGCTGACTCGGGCGATGTCGCTGTCGGAAGACACCGCACCCGATCCCATCTTCTGCGCACAAGCTTCGGTTACCTGCACCGCGGCCTCGAAGCCGTCGTGGGGCGAGGTAAACGAAATATCGGTTTCGCCGTTCTCCGACACATTCTGCACGATCATGTCGACGTTCACGTCGTGATCGGCCAGGTCGCGAAACAGCTTGGCGGCGACTCCCGGGGTGTCGGGCAGGTTGGCCACGGTGATCTTTGCTTCGCTCGTGTCGTGGGTGACGGCGGAGATGATTGCGTTTTCCATTTCGGGATCCTCCTCGGATACCCAGGTGCCTTGTTCCCAGGTGAAGGCAGAGCGGACATGTAGTTTGACGCCGAAGGTGCGGGCGAATTCGACGGAGCGCATGGCCGGCTTCGGGCAACCGGTGGCGGTCATTTCGAGCAGCTCGTCGAAGGAGATGTGGTTCATCTTGCGAGCGTCGTCGACCACTCGCGGGTCGGTGGTGAACACACCGGAGACATCGGTGTACAACTCGCAGGCGTCGGCGCCAAGAGCATGGGCGATAGCGACGGCGGTGGTGTCGGACCCACCGCGACCGAGGAAAGTCACGTCGCGCTCGGTCGACACGCCCTGCGAACCACCGATGACCGGAGTACGGCCGGCGGCCAAAGATTCCTTCACCCGCTCGGGGCGGATCTCGAGGATCTTTGCGTTCATGTGGTTGGTGTCGGTGATGAAACCGGCCTGACTGCCGGTGAACGAGTCGGCCTCGAGGCCAACGTCGTGGAGCGCCATGCACACCAGTGCGGCTGCTTTGCGCTCGCCTGCGGTGATGAGCATGTCCATCTCGCGCCCGGGTCGGGTGTCGGACACCGCGTCAGCCAGGCGCAGGAGTTCGTCGGTCTCCTTGCCCATTGCGCTGACGACCAGGACGATTTCGTCGCCGGCCTTGCGGCGTCGGCGAACCCAATCTGCGACCTCACGGATCCGGGTGGGGTCAGCCACCGACGTGCCGCCGAATTTCTGAACGAGTAGTGCCACGGCGGTCGATGGTATCGAAGCATTCCTTTCTGGAAGACTTCGGGGGTGCGCCTGACCAATCGGACTCTCGACCAGATCCACTCCCCAATTGGTGCGGCGTTTGCGCTGCTCCCCCTCGCCAGCGGCACGAAACCGCTGCTCGACATGTCCCAGGCGGCGCCCTCCTACCCCACCGCGCCGGTGATCGCCGACAAGATCGCCGCGATTGCGCATGATCCGAACGGCGGTCGGTATTGCCCGCAGGAAGGCTTGCCAGAGTTACGCGAGGTGTTCGCCGCGGAGCTTTCGGCCGACTACTCGGGCGACGTGCAGCCCGAGAACGTGCTGGTGACTGCCGGATGCAACCAGGCGTTCTGCCTTTTGGCATCGGCTATTGCCGAACCGGGCGACGAAATCATCCTGCCCACTCCCTTCTATTTCAACCACGACATGTGGCTGCGTCTCGATGGCA
>CAZGVQ010000566.1:0-2681 GCA_964529355.1 uncultured Acidimicrobiales bacterium | reverse complement strand
GCCCAAGTTCGAGGCTGATCCGGTGCTTACCAAGGCGCTCGACCTTCTGTTCATCCTGCACGCCGACCACGAGCAGAACTGCTCCACCACTGCCGCTCGCGTGGTCGGCTCGAGCCACGCCGACCCGTACTCGGCGGTCTCTGCTGCTTGCGCTGCGCTCTATGGCCCCCGCCACGGTGGTGCCAATGAGGCAGTACTCAACATGCTCAACGACATCGGTACCTACGACCAGATTCCCGCCTTCATCGAGTCGGTGAAGAAGGGCGAGGGTCGCCTCATGGGCTTTGGCCACCGGGTCTACAAGAGCTACGACCCACGGGCGCAGATCATCAAGACCGCTGCTCACGACGTGTTCAAGGTGACCGGCCGGAACCCGCTGCTCGACATGGCACTCAAGCTCGAAGAGGTTGCGTTGTCCGACGACTACTTCATCAGCCGCAACCTCTACCCCAACGTCGATTTCTATTCGGGACTCATCTACCAGTCGATGGGCTTCCCCACCGAGATGTTCACCGTGCTATTCGCCATTGGCCGCACCGCCGGTTGGCTCTCGCACTGGAACGAACTGCTCGAACAGAACTCACGTATTGTCCGGCCGCGGCAACTCTATGTGGGTGCTGACGAACGAGCGTACGTACCAATGTCGGGGCGATAGTCACAAAATTCGCTGCTGTCCACACACAGCCTGCAACATTGCGCTAATATTTCATCACTCTCAGCGTTTCATAGAATTTGGCTAGGAAGTCGTCCCTTTTCCAAAGATGACGGCCTTGGCTAGATCTGGCGGGTGAAACCGGAGTAACATGAAATATATTGAAAAGCGCGAATTAGACTTGAAATCAGTGCCCAATGTTTGGCACTCTTACAAATGCAGGCGTAACAAGCTCCCCCCTAAGGAACCGCAATGAGCCGTCACAAACTACGGATAGTCGTTATCTGTGCAGTCTTTGGCATGCTGGCAGCACTCGTCCCGACGTCCTCCGTTGAGGCCGCGAACGACCGCATCAAGACCGTCTCCAAGGTCAACGTCGCCGTCCAACGCCAGGGTGGCTTTGTTGCCGTCGCTGCCGGTGGTGGCATCGTCGGCACCGACACGGCCATTGATGATGGCTTGGTCAAGGCCCGCCTCAAGGTCTCGTCCAAGAAGTTCAGCACCGTCGACCAGATCTCGATCACCTACTTCTGTGCATCGCCCGACGGCGACCCGGACAAAGCGGTAAGCAAGTCCAAGTACTCGGCTCCTGAAGGTGGCGTGCAGCTGCCCAAGACCATCAACATCAACTTGCCAAATGACCGAGACACCTCGCTGTGCTACATCTCGGCTGGTATGAGTGCACCCTGGACCGGCGAGCGCGATGGCAAGGTCACCCTTGCTCTCAAGACCGTAAAGAAGAAGTAGTACCCGCAGCAACGCTGCAGTTCTTTGACGCTCTGAAAAGAGGCCGATGCACTTGCATCGGCCTCTTTCGCGTCCCCGCGCAACGACGCGCCCGGACGGGCTCCGCCGAATCCGTCTACACTGGAGACGGCTATTCGCCTCTGCAGCATCCCCCCATTGCTGCAAATCATGATGAAAGCAAGGATGTACGGCCATGGACGGCAAGAAGAACCAGGTTCTCGACTCCGAAACACTGAAGCTTGTACCCGAACTCACCCGGGTCGACGAGGTGCCTTCAGCGCCTCTGACTCCCAGCGTCCCGCCTCGAAGCCTCACCACAGGCTGGGCGACCGCATTGGTTTTGGCGCCGCTCCTGCTTTTCGTCGCCATTGGCGAGTTTGCCCCCGAACCCACCGGGGACCCCACGACTGTCGCGCTCGCCATCGGGTCCGCAATGTTGCTTGCCCTGGTTGCCACGGCTGGGCTGGCGATGGCGCACAAGCTGTCGGCCGCAATTCCGGCGGTTGGCCTCGGGGCGTTTGGTGTTGTTGGTCAGATCGACTGCGCCATGCAATCCCACGCGGCAACCGGAACCTTCGGGTTCTGGGTCATCACCGCAGCCTTTGCCGGACTCGCCCTCGTGGGCGGCGGCGCCGGAGCATCCACCCTTCTCCGCAGTGCCTGACGGCTACTTGCGAACCTCGTAGTAGAGGTTTGCCGGGTCTTCGAAGTCATGTTGTTGGAAGTGCGTGAAACCCGCGTCGCGACACATCTCCTCGGCAACCGGTGGGCTGAAACCGAGCGTTCCGAGGCCGGCACCCCCCGGCTCTGACATCGCCGACGACATGCAACTCGATACCGAGAAGCCGTAATGCATCGCCAGCATCGGGTTCTTGTGGTTCTTCACGAAGTCACCGCTTGAGCGGATGTCCTTGATGAGCCATGTGCCGTCATCGCTCAATGTCGAGTTGATCGCCGCGATGACCTCGGCCGGCCTTGTCATGTCGTGGATGCAGTCGAACGTGTACACGAAGTCATACGAACCGTCAGCGGGGAGCTCTTCGCCGCCAGCGTGGATGAACTCGATGTTGGTGAGACCATCGGCGGCCGCCTTCTCGGCCGCAATGCCCAGTGCAGTCTGAGATGGGTCGTAGCCATGGAACGTGGAATTTGGGAACTCCGCAGCCAACACCCGAAGGGCAAGGCCGGCCCCACAGCCAACATCGGCGACCGTCGCACCGCTCTCGAGCTTTGCCTTCACGCCATCGAGCGCAGGTATGACCACCGGGATGAAGGCCAGACG
>CAZGVQ010000565.1:0-2690 GCA_964529355.1 uncultured Acidimicrobiales bacterium | reverse complement strand
TGTCTCAGGCAGTGTCTCAGGCATTGTCGTCCTCGTAGTCAAAGGCAAGCTCGCCGATGATCACGGTGTCGCCGTCGGTAGCCCCAGCACGACGAAGTGCCCGGTTCACGCCGACGCTCTTGAGCTTTTCGCGCACGTATTGCAGCGCGTCGAGGTTGGTGAGGTCGTTTACCGCCACCGCACGCTCGGCGGCGCGGCCCATAACCTGGTAGGTACGGTCGTCGATCTTCTCCACGGAGACCGCCTCGGCCACGGGACGATGCACCACGATGCCCGACGGCTCGACATCCTCGTCACGAGCGTCGATGACCAGAGTGCCGAGCTGCCCGACCAGCGTGTCGAGACCCATACCGGCGACGGCCGAAATTCGCAGACCGTCCCACTCGATATCGGGGTGGGCCACATCGGCCCGCGAGCCAACGACCAACCGCGGTCGATCGAGAAGGTCGGGCTGATAGTTGCCCAGTTCCTTGAGGAGCACGGCGAGCTGATCGGCGGGCGCCACCATGTCGTAAGCGGCCAGGTCGAGCAATACCAGGAGCACGCGCGCCCGCTCGACATGGCGAAGAAACTGGTGACCCAGACCCTTGCCGTCACTGGCCCCTTCGATGAGACCCGGGATATCGGCCACCACCATCTCGGTGGTGTCATCGACCCGCACCACGCCAAGATTCGGCTCGAGGGTGGTGAACTGATAGTCGGCGATCTTGGGCTTGGCCGCCGAAATGCGAGAGATCAGTGTGCTCTTGCCGACATTGGGCAGGCCGATGATGGCCACGTCAGCCATAAGCCGAAGCTCAAGGCGATACCAGATCTCTTCGCCGGTCTCGCCCTGCTCGGCCCAGTTGGGCGAGCGCCGCTTGTTCGAGAGAAAACGGGCGTTTCCCATACCGCCCTCTCCCCCGCGTGCGGCCATCCACCGGTCGCCGTGGCTGACCAGGTCGGCCAACTGATTGCCGTCCTGGTCTTTCACCACGGTGCCTTCGGGCACGAAGACTTCGGTGTCGCTACCGGCCTTTCCATGCTTGTCTTTGCCCTGCCCGTGCGTGCCGTTTTCGGCGCGGCGGAAGGGAAAATCTCGAAATGCGAGCAGCGAAGCAACGTTGTGGTCGGCTACCAGCCAGACGCTGCCGCCATCGCCACCATCGCCACCGTTGGGGCCGCCCTTGGCCACGTGCGCCTCGCGGCGCATGGCCACACAGCCCGCTCCGCCGTCGCCCGCTTTGACGTGGAGGCCCGATTCGTCAACGAATGAAGACACCCATCAAGGCTAGGTTGTAGCGCTCGAACTCGTGGTATCCGGGTCAGCCGACCAGGCGTACAGGGTCACCGAGGATTGAAACGCCCCAGTTGGTGACCTCGTTGAAGTCACCCGAGTACTGGATCTGCCACCAGCAGTTCGTGCAGGTGTAGTTGGCCGGAATCGGAATCTGAACCTCTAGCCAGGTGTCCTGGTAGATGCCCGAGCCCGAGCCGCTGTTCTTGGTGCGGATGACGCAGTCGCCGGGTCGTACCGGACCGATTTCGGGCGGCTGGTCAGGGTCCTGCCAGGCTCGGATCCGACAGTTCTGTGACTGGCCAAACGGCGTCGCGACGCGCAGGTCGATCTGGCCGGAACCATCGCCCGCATCGAACAGTCGAAGGGCAACGGTCTTTCCGGCGTGCTCCGGGCCGATTTCGGCCAGGTCGAATGCCGTGGTGTTGGCGTGCGATTCGATGGGCAACCAGTCGAGCGCGTACACCCGCGGTTGAAGCAGACCGGCGGTCTCATTGATGTAGTGCTGCTCGGTTCCGTCGGGGCCGCTGAGCGGCGATCCGAAGAAGGCCCGGATCGAGAGTGCGTTGAAGCCGCCAGCATCCTCGTTTGCCCCCACGAAGTTCGAGGTTTGCATACGGATCGGATAGATGTCGGCGTGCGTCGCGGTGAACGTGCACAACGTGACCCAGGTGAGGGGACCTGGGTGAACACCGTCGGCTACGCCGGCAGGAGGACCCTGGTAGATCTCGTCGCAACCGGAGACCGGGGTGATCACATCGGTGGTGAGGTTTGAACCGTCAGCCTCGTACAGCGTAAATTTCGTCGTGATGCGACCGTTTCCGCCCGTGTGGTCTCGAGGCTGGCCTTCGACGATTCCCCGGCTGGTGGCCCACGGGTCGAACAACTGCACCGTCACCTGGGTGTTGGGTGTCGGGACATCGATGGCGAACGTGAATCCGTCCTTACCAAGGGCGTCATAGTTCGGGTTGTCGTTTCCGGCGCTGCAGGATGAGGTTGCCGTGCTGTAGCCGTTGTTGAGGCACTTGGAGAGGAAGGCATCGCCGTTGGCGTGGTTCTCCTCAGGTCCGAAGGCTTCGAGGAAGAACCCACCTTGTGGATCAGGGTTGCCGTCCCCATCGCGGTCGGGACACTCGTTATCTCCCGGTGAGCCGTTGGCATCGCACTGGATGCCGATGCCGTTCGACCGGCTGCCCATGGGGATCGGCTTCACGAACTCAGCGATCGCCTGTCGCGAAATGTCGACGTTGTCGACAAAGAGGCCACCAAAGAACACCGGAGCGTTGTTGTCGACGAGCAGGACCCGAACCTGAAAGGCGTTACCGGGCACCGGCTCGACGGTGAGTTCCCATCGGTCCGTCGTTCCGTTGGTCGGATGTTCAAACTGTTCGGAGAAGTCGATGCCATGTTTGGC
>CAZGVQ010000564.1:0-2691 GCA_964529355.1 uncultured Acidimicrobiales bacterium | reverse complement strand
GCTGCAGCAGACCTGGGCCACCGAAGACCTCGGCGAGCTCGACTCGATTGCTCAGGACATCAACCGGTTGTTCGCCGAGAACGTCAACAACATCTGGTTGAACACCACCGAATGGCGTTTGCCGTACGTGAACGGCGTCCACAACGTCAACGGGCTGACACTGCCATCCGGCTCACAGGCCCAAACTGGCATCGCCGGACGTCTGACGCTTGAAGAAACCTGGATGGGTTAGGCGAAAGAAGATAAAGGAGACGACGGGAATCAGAGCCGATCACACATGAATATTTGGGGGAACTGACGTGATCTTGGCTCTGATTCTCATTGCCTTCGTCCTGTTTGCGATCTGGATCGTCCGAATCGCTGGGTGGCGCTTTGCCCTCCAGCGGCTCGGCGGTTCGACGCTCATCATCATTCTGGTGACGTTCGGTACCACCTGGTTGCTTCGCCAGGTGCCGGGTGATCCGTGCATCACCGCATTGGGCACTGGCGCCAGCGAAGAAGCCGTGGCCGAATGCACCGTCGAGCGAGGCCTCGACAAGGGTGTGTTCACGCAGTACACGACCTGGGCTGGCGACGTGCTCAGCGGCGACCTCGGGTTCGCGTTCTTCAAGAACGGCGAGTTGTTGTCCGATGTTCTCCAGGATCGTGGTCCACGAAGCTTCTGGCTGTTCGTGTACGGCCAGGCAATTGCGCTGGCCATTGCGATTCCGCTCGGGATCTGGTCGGCGTATCAGGCCAACCGGGCGCCGCGGAAGATTCCGATCTGGCTGCTGCCCATATTCCTCGCTGCAACGTTGGCCCTGGCGATTACCGGGGGGTGGACTCTTGCCGCGCTCCTTGTGGTGGCGGTGCTGCTGCCGCTATCGATCTTCTATGGCTTAAGGGGTGGACCCGGCGCGGACGCGCTCGTGAACACGTCGGCCTTCGCCCTGCTTGCATTGCCGGTGTTCGTTATCGGTGAGACGTTCCGATTCATTTTTGCCATCGAGCGCGACTGGTATGACCTCATTGGCTACAGCTCGTGGAGCGACGGGGTCGGCGCTCATATCTCGTCGATCTGGTTGCCGGCTCTCGTGCTGGGCCTCTCGGTTTGCCCGGTGTATCTGCGGCTTCTTCGCAGCGACATGATCCAGAACCTCCAGAAGGATTTCGTGGCCGTGGCCAAAGCCAAGGGCTTGACCAACCGCCACATCCTGCTGCGCCACGTGCTTCGGCCATCAACGCTCACCCTGCTCACCGTGGCCGGCCTCAACATCGCGCAGATCATCAACGGCGCCATCGTGGTCGAGTTCATCTACGACTTCGATGGCATGGGCAGCTATCTCATCGCGGCTGTTGCCCGGCGTGAGTTCTTCCCGATTCAAACGTTGGTAGCCCTTGTCGCTGCACTCTTCGTGTTCGCCAACACCCTCATCGATGTGGTGTACACCACCGTCGATCCCCGAGTCAGTGCTGAGGATGAGAGATGACCGACGTAGTCGAACCCCGAACCCCCGAGCCGACCAGCGCACCGCCGACTTCACAACCGTCGGCCTCCACCGACGCGGCACCCAAAGCCCCCTCCCGTCAGGGCGGCGGACCATGGTTGTTCCGGTTGGCTGCAGCCTGGTTGATCTTCATTGTTGTGGTCACGATCTTGTTTGCGATTTTTGGCGATTCCCTGCCGTTGTTGAGCGATCCAACGGAAAGAAACGCCGACGCCATCAAGCAAGGGCCCAGCCGTGACCATCTGTTCGGCACCGCAACCTTCGGCCAGGACGTCCTGAGCCGGGTGGTCGAGGGTGGCCGCATCTCGTTGTTCGTGGCCACGGTGGTCACCGCGATCGGCATCATCGTCGGTGGCGCGATGGGTCTCCTGGCCGGCTACTACCGCGGGTGGGTCGACACGCTCGTGCGACTCGTCGTCAACGTCACTCTCTCGATCCCAGCCCTGCTTCTGGTGATCTTCATCGTTGCGGTCCGGAGCCAATCGCTCGCCAATGTGATCTTTGCGGTCACACTGCTCGCGATTCCGGCCTTGGCCCGAATCGTCCGGGCCAGCACACTCCAGGTGGCTGATCTGGAGTACGTGAAGGCTGCCGAGGTTCTGGGCGCCAAACGGTTCTCGATCCTTGTCCGCGAGGTGTTGCCCAACGTTATGCCCACCCTCATTTCGTTTGCGTTTCTCACCACCGGCATCATCCTGGTTGCCGAGAGCACACTGTCGTTTCTGGGTCTCAGCGTCGAGGCCCCCACCATCACCTGGGGCTCCATCATTTCCGAGGGTCGAATCTCGTTCTCCGAAACACCTCACATGGTCTTTCTGCCAGCGTTGGTGCTGTTTCTCACGGTGTTGAGCCTCAACTTCGTGGGCGACCAGCTCCTGAAGCGCTACGACATCAGGGAAACGGCGATCGGATGAGCGAACCGCAACTCAAAGTCGAGGATCTTCGGGTCGCGTTCTCGACACCTCGAGGTTCGCTTCAGGCCATCGATGGGGTCAGCTTTGAGCTCGAAGAGGGCGAGACATTGGCCATCGTGGGCGAATCCGGTTCCGGAAAGTCGGTCACCGTTCGCACCATCATGAACCTCCTGCCCTCCACGGCAACCATCGAGGGCAACATCACCTTCGACGGAATCGACCTTCGCAACGTTCCCAAAGATCGGGCAAAGCACCTCTGGGGCGTCGATGTCGCCATGATCTTTCAGGAC
>CAZGVQ010000563.1:0-2693 GCA_964529355.1 uncultured Acidimicrobiales bacterium | reverse complement strand
GATTGGCGCAGCGGCGCTCGTTCTGGCGCTCCTTTTCCTTGAGAACCTGACCGCCCAGCGCGAGGCGGGCGCACAAAACGGCGCCGTGCGGGGCGAACCGCAGGTGTCGGGCTATCTCGACACGCCGAGCGCAGGGCTACCGGTCGACGCGTTTCTCGGGAACCCAGCCGATCATGAGGTCATCGATGGCGTAGGCGGCCAGGGCGACTCGTTCTTTCGTGTCGAGTGCGGGTTCAGCCATTTCGCCTACGACGACCCCATTCGCCACCCGGGCGAGTCTGGAGCCGCGCCGTTGCAGATGTTCTTTGGTAACACCACCACGTCAGCACAGTCGCAGTACTGGTCGCTGATCGACCGGGGCGAGTCCACCTGCAGCGGTGGACCTCTCGATCGCTCCGCGTACGCGATGCCGGCGGTCATCGACGAGCACAATCGTGCGGTTGTGCCCTCGTACTTCGTGGCGCACTACAACACCCATGAAGGTCAGGGCGGTCGGGCAAACGCTCAGGTGCAACCCTTTCCTGCGGGTCTGAGCATCGCGGCTGGCAACCCGTGGGCCGAATCGCCCCAGGATGCAGCGTCGCCGTACCGTGCCATCGAGTTCAGTTGCGATGATGCCGTTCGGGGTGACGACCAGCGCTCGGCCACCGACTCTGGCACCATTCCGGCCTGCGACCCGGGAGTCGGTGGCGGGCAGTCATCGCTGAAGGTGCAGGTGCGGTTCCCGTTCTGTTGGGACGGCCAACGGCTTTCATCGGCCGATGGTTCGCATATGTCGCTGCCCGTCGACGGCTTCCACTCGCTGTCGTGTCCCGGATCTCATCCCGTACGGCTGCCGTCGGTCGAACTCAACGCCTTCTTTGACCTTCCGGCGGGAGCTACGACCAACTCATGGCGCTTGTCGAGCGATGCCGGCCGCCCCGGCGGAACCACCATGCACGCCACCTGGATCGGCGGCTGGAACCGGGCGGTGCTTTCGGAATGGGTAGCTGGCTGTTCGAATGTGCCCGGCGCACGATGCGCGCAAGGCCTTTTGGGCGAAAACTCGGGCCGCTCGTTGCGGCGCATCGCCCCGTTCTTTGGCCCATGGAATCCCTTTACCGTGGCGACGGCGGACGATCTGGCCCCGTTGTGCCCGAACTCCGACACCACGGTCGACCGTTGCGGTGAGAGGGCTAACGCAGCCCCCGAACCAGCACCAGCGCCCCGACCCGAACCCCCTCGGCCCGAACAGCGTCCGGCCGAGCGCTCTGGTGCTGGTACCAGCTTTGACACCGCTTGGGAGTTGCCGCACAAGGGTTCGCCCGACGACATCGTGGCCTACCTCGATCATCTCGATGCTGCGGGTTTCGACGGTACGTGGATCTCCCTGTTGCCCTTTGGAGCCGCCTACAGCGTGCAACCGCCGGGCGTGGGCGACCGGATCGCCGTGCAGAGCGACGGTCGGTTGCGGCTAACCAGTGCATACCGAGACCGGGTTTCATGGATCCTGGCCGAAGCGTCGGCGAGAGACCTCGAGGTGGGACTGGTGGTTGCGTGGGCACGCGCCAACACCTGCAGGAACTCTGGAGTCACACCCGGGAACGGTCAGTCGTTCGGTGCTGATGTGGCCGGCTTCTTCGGTGCTTCGCCCGCCCTGCGCTACTGGGTGTTGGGTGGCGACGTCTCGGTCGCTGACTGCGGTGGCAACACCTTGCTCGAGACCTCACGGGCTCTGGCCCGGGGTATCAGGAGCGCGGGAGCGCAACAACAAATCGCGTTCCACACCGGCGCCGGACGCGAGAACTACCTGACCTTCAACGACGAGCCCTGGCTCGATGTGCAGGCGGTTCAGACCGGACACTGCCAGGATGCCGACACGATGGGGCAGAAACTTCGCGAAACCGTGGCCGCCTCGACAAAGCCGGTGATCCTGGCCGAGTCGCGGTATTACCTCCTCGCGCCGCCGTGGGCCGGCTGTCTTCATTCGCCCCAACGACCGGTAACTCCGGGCGACATTGCTGCCGACGTCGCTGCTGGTCACCGGGCCGGCGTGGCGGGCTTCGTTTTCGGCGATTCCCGCCGGTACCAGTGGTGCAAGGCACAAACCGACCTGGTCAGACCGTCAGATCAGTGCACCAATGGTGTCCGGTCGACGTTTGCCACACCCGGTGAACAGGCATTTCTCTCGACGGTCGGCCGATCCGGGTAGCCAACGGCGCCCCTGCGCACGCTTTGTTTCGGGCGTGTGAAAGAGTGTTGCGCGCTCAAGCTGGCGCCGGTACTCTGTGACTTCGGTCATTTTTCGGTGCCCGGTACTTGATGCTGGGCTTAATGCTGATACATTGACCTTTCGCCCAACGAGCCGCCCGCGGCTTTGCCGGCGAAAGAGCTGCACCAAAGCCCCAGGTGGTCGCAAGATTGCCCCGGGATGTGCACAGATCGGTTGCGTATCGATCACACTGCTCCTTGAAAATGGAATAGAGGACGAAATGAAAGCCAGTGCGGGCATTCGTCGTAGGAGAGAGTTCCTGCTACGAATGACCCTCATGAAATGAATTTGAGTACCTGCGACCTCCAACGGGTCGTAGGTAATCCCAAAACAAACAATAATGAAGTCAGACAACTTCTGGCTCAGGCAAACTCGATCACGACCAACTCCGCAAGGACGAGGAAGTGGCCAAAGGACTTCAAGTCCGCAAGCAACTCTTCGG